>SBAS01000030.1 GCA_005240145.1 Nitrosomonadales bacterium
CGAAAAATAGGCCAGCTGCAGGTGCCCGAGGCGTTGATCGGGCGCATGCGCGCGAGCGAGTGCCTGCTGCTGGAATCCGATACCGCGACGCGCGTCGCGCTGCTGATGGACGAATACCGCCATTTCTTCACCGATCTCGCCCTGCTGGGCGCGCAACTGGACTGCCTGGTCGGCCTGCACGGGCGCGAGAAGGTCGGCCAGTGGAAGGCCCTCGCCGCGGCAGGCGAGTGGCCGCAGCTGGTCGCGCGGCTGCTGGAAGAACACTACGACGCGGCCTACCGGCGCTCGGCCGCGCACAACTTCCCGCGCCTCGCCCAGGCGCGCAAGCTGCGCATCGCTTCAGCGAATCCCGCCGCGTTCGAGGCCGAGGCGCGCCGAGAAATATTGCTTCAGCAAGCCAGCGTCGAAGCGCACCCCGCATAGCCCGATGTGGCCGTCCGGCCGCAGCAGATAGAAGCAAGTCGCGGGAATCCCGGCGCGCGCCAGCTCGGCGTCATTGGCGGGGTCGGAAGGAATCGCATGTACCTGCACCAGATCTCCGGCGGCCGGGGCCGGCTGACCGGCAACCAGCAGGTGAAAGCGCAGATCGTCCAAACTGCGGAACAGGTCCTCGACCGGACCCTCTGCCGATAATTTGAGCTGAAGCCACGGGAAGCGGTCGCCTGCGCGCGGTGCGGCATCAGGCAGACCGGGCGCCGATTGCGACAGCGTGCGATCGCGATAATGGATGCCGATCTGCGAGACGACGCGGAATACGAAACGGCGCACCGGAGCCAGCCCCAGCGCGAAGGCGGCGACGCGCGCGATCACCTGCGTACGCAGCATGCTGACAAGCCAGCCGTCGTTCACGACCACCATGAACGCGCGGTCGGTCGTCTTGAGGAGGCGCCGGGCGACGGGGACGCGCTCTTCCTCGTAGGAATCGAGCAAGCGCGGCTCCGCGCGCGCGCCCACGACCAGCGCGAGCTTCCAGGCCAGGTTGTAGGCATCCTGCAGGCCGGTGTTCATGCCCTGCGCGCCGACCGGGCTGTGGATGTGCGCCGCGTCGCCGAGCAGGAAGCAGCGACGGTCGCGAAAACGCGCCGCGGCGCGATGATGTATGCGGTAGGTCGAGAACCATGTGCAGTGCGTGACGGTGATGCCGGTGCCGGCTTCGCTGCGCAGCGTGGGCAGCACCTCGTCGAAGCTCAGGTCCTCCCTGCCCGCCAGCTCGTCGGGCAGGATGCCGACGATGCGCCAGTGGTCCTTGCCGCGCATCGGAAAAAAGAGGTGGAAACGCCGGCGCCAGAGAAAGACGTTCAGCTCCTCCGGCACCATGGTTCCGGTGGCTTCGACGTCGGCGACGAAAAACACGTGCTCGTAGGCGGCACCGGGAAAACCGATGCCGTTCAGTTCGCGCACCGCGCTGCGGGCACCGTCGCAGCCGGCGACCCAGGCGGCGCGGACTTCGCGCGTCGCGCCGTCGGCGCCCTTGAGCGTAGCCTTGACATGATCGGACTGCTGCGCGAGCGCGACGAGCTCCGTGTTCCACTGCACCGCGAGGTCCCAGTCGCGCAGTCGCTCGCCCATGATGCGCTCGTTGTCGTCCTGGCCGAGGATCAGGATGTACGGGTACGGCGTCGCGCCGCGCCCGGTCTCGCCCAGGGGCACGCGAGCGGCGTGCCTGCCGCGCGCCCATATGTTGGCGCCGGTGGCGGGCCTGCCGAGTTCGATCGCGCGCCCGACGATGCCGAGCTGCGCGTAGATTTCCAGCGTGCGCGCGTGCACACCGAGCGCCCGCGTCTGCAGCGCAGGCCCGGCATGGCGGTCGATGATCAGCGCGCGCACACCGCGCCGCGCGAGCTGATTGGCGAGCATCAGCCCGGTCGGGCCCGCGCCAACGATCAGGACATCCGTATGCATGCGCTAGTCGCGCACGGCGCTCCAGCCGGTCGCTTTTCCGTCCGCCGTGACGCTGCCTTCGATCCTGGCGCCGCTCACGCGGCCGTTGTACTCGGCGCCCCCAGCGCTGAAGCTGATGTGGTCGCCGCGCAAGCGGCCGCTCGAAATCGGGGCGCGGCGCTCACCGGAGATCAGCGCGCCTTCGATCACCTGGAATTTCTGCGTCAGGCTCATTTCGCCCTGCGGCCAGCGCCATGCGCCGGCGACCCTGGCGGGCACGACCCACAAGGACGCGGCGCAAAAGAAGGTGCAGTAGTCGGTGAAGTATTCGACTACCGATGCGGGCAGAAAATCCTTGATCCGTTTCACTGCGGGAGCGAAGAAACTCCTGATCGAGATTACCTGGCCGGCGTCATCGGCCTTCCATTCCGACATCTCGAACGAATTCGACACGATGCGCGTACCTGGCTTGAGGGCGAGAATCTTCGGTCGTAGCCGATCGTTGAGATTCGGCAACAGGTAGATGGTGATCACGGTGGCCTGCGAGAAATCGCTTTTGAAGATGTCGGCTGTTACGAAGCGGGCTTTGCCGCCAACGCCTTCCTTCTCGGCATTGCGTTTCGACAACTCGACCAGGTCGGGGTTGAACTCGATGCCCAGAGCACGCGCGCCGCGCTTTGCCGCGGCGATCACGATGCGGCCGTCGCCCGAGCCCAGGTCGATGACGTAATCCTCCGGCGTGACTTTCGCCATGTCGAGCATCTTTTCGACCAGCGCCGGTGGCGTCGGCACCCAGACCACGTCCTTGCCCTCCTGGCCGATCTTCGGGGTGAACTCCTCCTTTTGCGCGGGTAGCGGCTGCGCGCAAACGCCCGCGGCATACATTGCGAGCATCAGCGCGAAGCGGCACTGCCGCACGGTTTTCCGAGCAATCATGCCGGTTCGACTTTAGTTGAGCCCGGCGAGGACGCGCACGTGCTGCACGACGCTGCGACCAAGGGCGGACAGGGCGTAGCCGCCTTCGAGCATCGAAACGATGCGGCCCCCGGCGTGGCGATCGGCAACCGCCTTCACCTGCTCGGTAACCCAGCCGTAGTCGCCATCCTTCAATTGCAGCATCCCCATGTCGTCTTCGACGTGGGCGTCGAAGCCGGCGGAGAAAATCACGAGTTCGGGCTTGAATTCCTCCAGCACCGGCAGCCACTGCGTCGTCACCGCGTCGCGGAACTGCTGCGAGCCCGCGCCCGCGGGCAACGGCACGTTGACCATGTTCGAAGCCGGGCTCTCGGTGCCGCTGTACGGATAAAAGGGGTGCTGGAAGGTCGAGGCCATCAGCACCTGCGGGTCGCCCTCGAAGATTTCCTCCGTGCCGTTGCCGTGGTGCACGTCGAAATCGATGATCGCGATCCGCTCCAGGCCGTGCGCGTGCACCGCGTGGCGCGCCGCCACCGCGACGTTGTTGAAGATGCAGAATCCCATCGGGCGCGCCTTGCAGGCGTGGTGGCCCGGCGGGCGCACGCTGCAAAAGGCGTTCTGGATTCTTTTCTGCATCACCAGGTCGACGGCCAATACGGCAGCGCCCGCGCCGCGCAGCGCCGCATCGAGGCTGTGCGGGTTCATGGCAGTGTCCGCGTCGAGCTGCACCGTGCCGGTTTCCGGTGCGGCCTCCCGGATCGCGCGCACGTATTGCTTGGGGTGCACGCGCGCGAGCTGTGCATCGGTGGCGAGCGGCGCTTCATGCCGTTGCAGGTTTTCCGCTACGCCCGAGGCGATCAGCTGATCTTCGATCGCCGTCAGCCGCGCCGGTTGTTCTGGATGGCCGCGGCCCATGTCGTGCTTGAGGCAATCCGGATGAGTGATGAACGCCGTCACCATAACATTTTGAATAATAACGTATAGGCCTCATTGCGCGAACTCAATGCAGGTACAATGCTGCAATGCTTCTGAAGCGACAGGTCCAGGCGGCGGGGACCTCGCCGGTCGCCCGCATTGTCGAGGCCGCCAGCCAGATCATCCTCGGCAAGGAAGCCCAGATACGCATGGCGCTCGCCTGCATGCTGGCACGCGGCCACCTGCTGATTGAAGACATTCCGGGGGTGGGCAAGACCACGCTCGCCCACGTCCTGGCGCGCGCCCTGGGCCTGCACTTCCAGCGCATCCAGTTCACGAGCGACATGCTGCCGGCCGACATCCTCGGGGTTTCGATCTACGAGCGCGACAGTGGCGGCTTCAAGTTCCACCCCGGCCCGATCTTCGCCCAGGTGATCCTCGCCGACGAGGTCAACCGCGCCACGCCGAAGACGCAGTCGGCGCTGCTCGAGGCGATGGAAGAGCACCAGGTCACCGCCGAAGGCGAAACGCGCAAGCTGCCCGAGCCGTTCTTCGTCATTGCGACGCAGAACCCGACCGAGCAGGTGGGCACCTTTCCGCTGCCCGAATCGCAGCTCGACCGCTTCCTCATGCGCATCGGACTGGGATACCCCGACCACAACGCCGAGCGTGCGCTGCTCTCCGGCGCCGACCGCAGGGACCTGCTCGCAGGGCTGGATGCCTGCATGGCGCCGGGCGAACTGGTCGAACTCCAGGGCAACGCGCAGCGCGTGCATGTCGCGCCCGCGCTGCTCGACTACGTGCAGGCGATCGTCGAGTACACCCGGCGTTCGCCCGAATTTGCGGTCGGCCTGTCGCCGCGCGCCGCGCTCGCGCTGGTGCACTGCGCGCGCGCCTGGGCACTGATCGAGGGCCGCGACAAGGTCATTCCCGAAGACGTCCAGGCCGTGCTGCCCGGCGTCGCGGGGCACCGCCTGCCTCCCGCGCACGACGCCGCGCGCCGCGTCGACGCCGCTGCGCTGCTGCTCGCGGCCGTTCCGATCCCCTGAACTCAGGCAACACCGGCTCGCTCTGCCCCTCGCGCCCGAAGCTACACCCCCGGGCAAATCGGGGACAGACCCCGATTTCGAAGCACGGTCCCCGGTATCAGATTATGGTTCGCCCGAAATCGGGGTCTGTCCCTGATTTGCCTACACCCCGGGGGCGATGACTTGGATGTGTTCGCGGCCGACGTTGACGAACGGCGCCGCGATGAGCTGGCGGCCGCCGATCTCCAGCTCCCATACTTCGGCGTCGGTAACCGCGATGAAGTCCTTCGCCTTCAGGTCGACGACGCGGGCCGAGACGTACGCCTGGAAGAACATCAGGCCGCAGAGGCTGTAGAGGGCGATGTCGGACATGCGAGCTAATGTCCCGGTTTTGCCGCGCGGAACGCGTCGGTCAACAAGCGGCGGTTAGAACGCACGTTACTTGACGTCCTCGAGCTTGACGCCTCGGCCCGCACGGAAGCTTGCGCGAGCTTGCTCGACGCGCTGCAAGAACCGTGGGTCGTTCTCAAGTCGATACTCAAACCAATCGTCCTCCGACTTGAAACCGATTAGTACCCCGGCTGGTTTGCCGTGGCGCGTGATGACGACATCCTGCGTCTCGGCTTCCCGGAGAAAGCGAGACAAGTCGTCCTTGACCTCGGAAAGAGGCACTTCCTTCACTTTGGATTTCCGTACCGCATCAGCCATGACTCAGCCTCCGGTTTGGGCACGATTGCCAATACTTCGACGGTCGAACCCGAGACGTCGTAGAACACACGGACCTCCTCGACCCGAAGCCGGAACTGCGGTCTCGCCCTGCCGCGCAAGCGCTTGATCCGGCTGCGGCTGGTCTTGGTCGGTTCATGCCTTAGATGGGTTTCGAGAGCTTCCTTTACCGCTGTTCGTTCGCTGGCTCTCAACCTTCGCAGGTCCTCGACGGCCTCGGGAGCCAGGAGTATCTCAAACCGCATTCTGGCCAGATTATAGCCAGAACGCTTGCCGTCGGATAGTGCGTTCTAACGTGCCGTTGACGCGCGGGCCGCTTGCGGCCTGTCGGCGTTGAACGGATGGTTCGGCGAAGGACTCCAGCGAGAGGAGCTATCAGCGGGTTCCCGAGCCACCGACACGCCGCGCCAGGAAATCAAGCGTCAGCTTCCAGGTCGCTTCGACAGATTCCCGGTTGTACCGGTACGTGACCGTCCGCCCTCCCTGCCGCTCCATGATCGGCTTATCGCCCATCCACGTGTGGTCGAACGCGTGCGTGGTACCCGGAAAGACCGTGAGTTCCACAGGCATTCCCCTGGCCGCGTTCTTTTTCGCCTGGTCGATGCACGAACGCGGATCCGCATCATCATCGTCGGCGCCCACCAGCACCAGCAGCGGGATATCGGTGTCATCGTAGAAGTTCCATTGATGGTCAAAATATCCCTGTCTGCCCCCCTGCTGGTTGCACCATGGGTAAACGCCGATGATCGCGGCAAACCGCTCCCCGCCCAGATGCTTTGCACGGAAACCTTCGCTCGCTTCGCGCAGTCCCGCCATGGCGCCGTAGGAGAATCCCATCTGCACGATGTGCTTGCCGTCCACGAACGGCAAGGAGCGCAAATGCCGCATGGCAGTGACATCGTCCTGGGCGTACTCGGTCACGCTTACGTTGAAGCTCCCGCAATTCGTATTCATGCGGCGCGGGCCGAGATGATCTACTATCAGGACTGCGTAGCCCGCGGCCAGGAAGCGCTGCGTCCACTCGAAGATGTGCTGCCGCAGCGGTCCGCACGTGTGCGAGAGAACCACCGCCGCGAACGGGCCCGGGCCCTCGGGAGCGTAGAGCCTCGCCCCCGTGAACGCGCCGCGGCCCGGCAGTTTGACCTCGCGCTCGGGCTCCTTCGGGAAAGCCAGATCCGGTTGCGCGGCACACGGCGTCGCGCAGGAAAAAGCGAGAGCGGCCAAGCATGCTACCGTTGATCGGTTCATCGGAAGACCTCCAGCGCCGAACGTTCGATCATAAGAAGTATTGCGGCCTATCTTAGCCGTGATCCCCTGCATCCACTGTCAACGCCTCTTGAAATCAGTGCGTTAACGTACTGTATGGATACACAGCTGGCAGGATAGGCCGCAGGAATGGCGCACGACGCTGATTCATCGCAAGTTCCTGGAGAGGCGGCAGCGAGGCCTCGCCTACATCAGCAGCTGCGCGAAGCCATACGACGCCGCAACTACAGCCGCCGCACGGAACAGTCGTACTGGTTCTGGGTCCGTTGGTTCATACGTCACAACGGCGTGCGTCATCCTGAGTTGTTGGGCGCAACGGATCTTGTCCGCGGACCCGGACTCGGGCTTGATTCGACGCCACCATGTGTTTCCGGACACGCTGGGCCGCGGTAAAAGTGGCGGCGCGCGCGGCACGCATCGTGAAACCGGTGAGCTGCCACACGTTGCGCCACTCCTGAGCCTCGGTGAATCGAGGTGGTCGCATGTTGCGACTGGCTTCGATCGGCGAAGAACTAGACGATCAGTCCAACCACGGCGGCGGTGAGGCAGGTCGCAAGCGTGCCGGCGACGATGGATTTCATGCCGAGCGAGACGATTTCGGGGCGGCGCCCGGGACACATGGTGCTCATGCCGCCGATCATGATGCCGAGGCTGCCGAAGTTGGCGAAGCCGCACAGCGCGTAAGTCATGAGGAGGCGGCTGCGTTCGGAAAGCGCCGCTGTGTTCGCCAGCTCGATGTAGGCCACCAGTTCGTTCAACACGGTCTTGGTGCCGAGGAGTTTCCCGGCGATCTGCGCCTCGGACCACGGTATGCCGGCCAGCCAGGCGAGCGGCGCGAGCAGCCAGCCGAGGATGCCCTGCAGGGTGTAGGGCGCCATGATCAGGTTGGCGAGCGTGACCAGGGCGACAAAGACCACGAGCATCGCGACGATGTTGACCAGCAGCTGCGCGCCGCCGAGCGTTCCCTGCGTCAATGCGTCCATGCTGCTCGAAGCCTCTGACTTGAGTTCGAGGCGGCCGCCGGTGGACTCGCCCGCGAGCGGCACCATGAGAAAGGCGATCACCAGCGCCGCCGGCGCCGAGACGATGGACGCGATGAGCAGGTGCGCCACGGCATCCGGAAGGATCTTTCCCAGGATGCTCGCGTAGAGGAAAAGCACGGTGCCCGCGATCGAGGCCATGCCGCCCACCATGATCGCGAACAGCTCGCCGCGCGTCACGCGCGGCAGCCAGGGCCGCACGAAGAGCGGCGCTTCCACCATGCCGACGAAGACGTTCGCCGCGGTGGAGAGGCCGACCACCCCGCCTACGCGCATCGCGCGCTCGAGCAGCCACGAGATGCCACGCACGATCCACGATAGAACGCCCCAGTGGTACAGCAGCGCCGAGAGCGCGCTCATCACCAGCACGATCGGCAGGGCCCTGAACGCGAGGATGAAGTTCGAGTTCGCATCCGTCACGGCGAAGGGAACTGAGCCGCCGCCAAGATAGCCGAACACGAGCGCCGTCCCTGCCTGGGTTGCCTTCTCGAATAAATTCAAAACGCCATTGAGCGCAAGGAATGCATCCTTGGCGAACGGCAGCTTGAGAAAAAGCAGCGCGAGCAGGATTTGCAGCGCCAGCCCCGCCCAGATCGCGCGCCAGGGGACGGCTTTGCGGTTCTCGCTGAAAATCCAGGCCAGCAGCAGGAGTCCGGCGATGCCGATGATGGATTGCAAGATCTAGCTTTTAAAAATGGCAGCGACAGTCAACTGAATTGCCTCGGCCGCCGCCGCAGGGTCCTTCGCGTCGCGGATCGGCCGGCCGACGACGATGTAATCGGCGCCATTCCTGAAGGCCTGTGCGACCTCGACGACGCGCTTCTGGTCGGCGGCATCGCCGCCGGCTGGCCGGATGCCCGGCGTCACGGCGAGCAGCCTGGCGCCGAATTTCTCCTTGATGCCGGCAACCTCCAGGCCGGACGCAATCACGCCGTCGCAGCCGGTCTCTACAGCGGCCAGCGCACGCTTCAGCACCAGGTCTTCGAGCTTGCCCGCATAGCCCATCTCGGCGAGATCGGCGGGTCCGGTGCTGGTGAGCACCGTGACGGCGAGTACTTTTATCTCGCCCTTCTCCTTCACCGCGGCGTGCATGACCCCGCGATCGGCATGCACCGTAAGGAACGTGACGCCGCGGCCGCGCAGGTTGGCGACCGCGCGGCGCACGGTTTCCGGGATGTCGTGGAGCTTCAAATCGCAGAACACGCGGTTGCCGCGCTTCACCAGCCAGTCGAGCAGCTCGTAGTAGCCGCCCGAGGTGGAGAGCTCGAGGCCGATCTTGTAGAAACTCACCGCACTCCCGAGCCTCTCGACCAGGGCGCGCGCCTCGGCCGCGGTGGGCACGTCGAGCGCGGCTATCAGGCGCTCGCGGCGGGGAATAGTGCTCATCTCGGGGCGCTATGATACAGGCATGGCCGCATCCCGCCTTCACGTTCTCGTGCTCTACTACAGCGCCGGCGGCTCGGTGCGGCGCATGGCAGAGCTGATCGCCGAGGGCGTGGAGCGCGTGCCGGGCGCGCAGGCGCGCGTCCGCACGGTTCCCGGGGTTTCTACCGGTTTTGCGAAAGAAGTACCGTCCATTCCGGACCGCGGCCCACCCTACTGCGAGCTTCGCGACCTGGAGGAGTGCCCGGCCCTCGCTCTCGGCAGCCCGGCACGGTTCGGTAACATGGCCGCACCGCTCAAGGCGTTTCTCGAAAGCACGACGCCGCTGTGGCTGAAGGGCGCACTGGAAGGCAAACCTGCCTGCGTTTTCACATCTGCTGGAAGCATGCACGGCGGCCAGGAAACGACGCTGCTGTCGATGATGCTGCCGCTCCTGCACCACGGCATGCTGATTGTCGGCCTGCCCTATTCCAATGCCGATCTCAACGCCACGCGCGGCGGCGGCACGCCCTATGGCGCGAGCCACTTCGCCGGCATCGCCGATGACCTGCCGGTTTCGGATGCCGAGCGCGCGCTGTGCCTCGCGCAGGGGAAGCGTCTTGCGGCAATCGCGCTAAGACTGGACACGCGGACATGATCTGGCACAAAGGCGGCTGTCATTGCGGCAAGGTGCGCTTCGAAGTGCAGGCCCCGGCGCAAATCGAGGTTGGGGACTGCAACTGCTCCATGTGCAGCAAGACGGGGTACCTGCACCTGATGGTTCCGGCGGCGCAGTTCAGGCTCGTCGCGGGCGAGGACGCGTTGACGAACTACCAGTTCAACACGAAGACGGCGAAGCATTATTTCTGCTCGCACTGCGGCATCAAGTCCTTCTACGTGCCGCGCTCGCATCCGGACGGTTTCAGCGTCAACGCCCGCTGCCTCGACGAAGGCACGGTCACGGGCATGACGCACCACAAGATCGACGGCAGGAACTGGGAAAAACACTATCCCGAAGGCCGTGGGAAGTACTGAGCGCGGTGTGTCGCTCCTGCGCGTGCTGGCCACGGGCCTGCTCGTGGCCCTGGTCCTGCTGTGCCTCGCCTGGGAACTGTGGCTCGCGCCGCTGCGGCCGGGCGGCTCGTACATCGCGCTCAAGGCCCTGCCCCTGGTCATTCCGCTGGTGGGAATCGTCCAGGGCAAACGCCGCACCTACCAGTGGACGTCGATGTTCGTGCTCGCCTACTTCACCGAGGGCGTGGTGCGCGCCTGGGGCGAGCGCGGCGCCTCGCAGCTGCTGGCAGGCATCGAGATCGCGCTCAGCCTGATGTTCTTCGCCGCGGTGGTGGCGTATTCGAGGCTGACCAGAGCAGCCGCTTAGGTCAGTGCTGGGCCTCGTGCTGCGGATTCACCCGCTCGTGCTTGCTCGCCAGCTTGTTGAGCGCGCTGATATAGGCCTTGGCTGAGGCAACGACGATGTCGGTGTCGGCGCCGACGCCGTTGACGATGCGCCCACCCTTCGAGAGCCGCACCGTGACTTCGCCCTGGCTCTCGGTGCCCTGCGTCACGGCGTTCACCGAGTAGAGCAGCAGCTCCGAGCCGCTCTTGGCGACAGACTCGATCGCCTTGAAAGTGGCGTCGACGGGCCCGTCGCCCTTGGACTCGGCTTTTATTTCAGAGGTTTTTGATTTCAAAACCAGGGAAGCAAAAGGCTTTTCGGAAGTTCCACTTCCCTGCCGCATCGACACCAGGCCCCACTCCTCCTCGCCCGAGGCGCCCGCTTCCTGCGCCACCAGCGCGAGCAGGTCTTCGTCGAAGATTTCGGTTTTCTTGTCGGCCAGGTCCTTGAAGCGCTGGAAGGCCTTGTTGTAGCCCTCTTCGTTGTCCAGTTCGACGCCGATCTCCTTCAGGCGCTGGCGGAACGCGGTGCGGCCCGAGAGCTTGCCCAGCACGATCTTGTTGGCGCTCCAGCCCACGTCCTCGGCGGTCATGATCTCGTAGGTTTCGCGCGCTTTGATGACGCCGTCCTGGTGAATGCCGGAGGCATGCGCAAAGGCGTTCGCCCCGACCACCGCCTTGTTCGGCTGCACCACAAAGCCGGTGATCTGCGAGACCAGACGCGAGGCAGGAACAATTTCTTTCGTGTTTATTCTTGTTTCCAAATCAAAAAAATCCTTCCTGGTCCGAACCGCCATCACCACCTCTTCGAGCGAGGTGTTGCCCGCGCGCTCGCCCAGGCCGTTTACCGTGCACTCGATCTGGCGCGCGCCGCCGATGCGCACCGCGGCGAGCGAATTCGCCACCGCCATGCCCAGGTCGTTGTGGCAATGCACGCTCCACACCGCTTTGTCCGAGTTTGGAATTCTTGTCCTTAAATTTTTTATCATCTCGCCAAATTGTTCCGGCACCGCATACCCGACCGTGTCCGGGATGTTGATGGTGGTCGCACCCTCTTTGATCGCCGCCTCCAGCACGCGGCAGAGGAAATCCGGCTCCGAGCGGCTCGCGTCCTCGGGCGAGAACTCGACGTCCGGGGAGGCGTTCTTGGCGTAGCGCACGGAAAGCTTCGTCTGCTCGAACACCTGGTCCGGCGTCATGCGCAGCTTCATCTTCATGTGCAGCGGGCTGGTGGCGAGGAAGACGTGGATGCGCCAGGCCTTCGCCCCTTTCAGCGCGTCGATGCCGCGCTGGATGTCCTTGTCGTTGGCACGGCACAGGCCGCAGACGATCGAATCCTTGATCAGCTTGCCGACCGCCTTCACCGCCTCGAAATCGCCGTTGGAGGACGCCGGAAAGCCGGCTTCGATCACATCCACCTTCATACGCTCCAGCTGGCGCGCAATGCGCAGCTTCTCGTCCCTGGTCATCGAGGCGCCGGGCGACTGCTCGCCGTCGCGCATGGTGGTGTCGAAAATGATCAATTTTTCCGTCTTCATGGCCGCTCCTGGGGTGTGGATGCGAAAAGTC
>SBAS01000075.1 GCA_005240145.1 Nitrosomonadales bacterium
ACGTGACGCCCTTCGTCCTGGCGTAGTCGGCCACTGCCTTGGCCGGCGTGATGCCGCCGATGCGGCCCGCATCGATCTGGATGAAACTCACGCCGGCCAGATCGATCATCTGCTTCGCCATCTGGAAGGAATGCGCGCCCTCGCCGCCCGCGAGCCGCGCCTTCGGGGCGATGCGGGACAGTGCCCTGTAGGCGCCAAGCGCCGCGCGATCGAGCGGCTCTTCGTACCAGGTAGCGCGCGCCGCCTTGAGGGCACCCAGCCGCTTCGCCGCCCGGAGCACATCGTCGCCAAAAACGCAGCCGGCATCGACCAGCAGGATGCCATCCTTGCCCAGGCCCTCGCGCGCCGCCATCAGGTGATCGGCATCCTGTTTGGCCGTACCCAGGCCGAACGACCCCCAGCCGAATTTGCTCGCGCGGTAACCATTGGCGGCGGCCCTTCTGGCCTTCGCGCGGGTCTGCTGCGGCGTATCGCCGAACAGTTGCGACGCATAGGGCGTCTTCGGCCAGGACTTGCGGTAGCCCAAAATTCGCCAGACCGGCTCGTCGCGTTGCTTGCCGAGCAGATCCCACAGCGCCTCATCAATCCCCGAGAGCGTGTGGTCGGTCTGCAGGATGTCGAGGGAGCGGCGCTTCACCGTCGCCCCGATGCGGCGGATATCCGCAGGCGAATCGATGCTCTGGCCCAGTACCGAGCTGCAGATTGGATGGCAGTAGCCATGCGACACCGGCGCGATCCAGCTTGCGATCGAGGTCAGCGGCGAGGCCTCGGCCTCGCCCCATCCCACCCGGCCGCCGGCCGCAACGCGCACGAGCAGCGCGTCCTGGCTGCCGTCGCTGATGTCCTCGACCTGCGGCATCGAGACGTAGAACAAATCGACGGATTCGATTTTGGGCATGATTTCGGTGGCGCCGGTTCTGAGCGGCGAGGCTCAGGACCAGGGCTGGTCGTCGTATATGAAGCGAAACCCATCGCGGAACGCGCCGCCGGCACGCACCACGCGCCCGGCCGAGGGCAGCGGAAAGTGCGCGGTGCACACGAGCGTCGGCGTATCGCAGTAGCGCTCCAGGAACGCGCGCCGCGTGCGGCTGGCGAGTGCCGCGTCCCAGTCAGGCCAGGGCACCCATTCCGGATGCAGGCACTGCACCGGCGAATGCATCAGGTCGCCGGACATCACCGCACTCTCGCCGGCGGATTGGAGCGCGATTGCGACGTGATCCGGCGTATGGCCGGGCGTCGACTCGAGCCGGATCTGGTCATCCAGCGCGAAATCGTTCGCCACCAGGTCCGCGCGACCGGCCGCAACGATCGGCAGCACGCTGTCCTCGAGCGGCGTGCGGGCGAAATTCTTGTGCCCCACGTCGCGCCAGGAATCGAGCTCCTGTTTCGAGAAAATGTAGCGCGCATTGGGAAAAGTCGGCACCCAGCGCCCGTTCTCCAGCCGGGTATTCCAGCCGATGTGATCGGCGTGCAGGTGGGTGCAGAAAACGTAATCGATGTCGGCCGGGCCGATGCCCAGCGACCTGAGCCCGCGCAGGAAGGCATCGTCGGTTTTGTGATGCCAGGCGGGCCGCTTCGGCCGGTCCTTGTCGTTGCCGACGCAGGAATCGATCAGCACCGTATGATGCGCGGTGCGCACGATGTAGCTCTGCATCGGAAAAAGGAGCGCGTCCAGCTTGGGATCGAGCGCGTCCGGTTCGAGCCAGGAGCGGTGCGGCGCCCAGTCTTCGTCACTGTTGTTGGGGAAGAACGTGCGCCGGTCGAACGGCATCACCATCTCGAGCACCCGGTGAATTTCGATCTTGCCGATACGCCTGCCGCCCGCGATCATATAGACGGATGATGCCCGCATGAACGAAGAATTGCCAGTCATCGACGCGCACCACCACCTCTGGCAACTCGCGGGCGGGCCGCTCTACTATCCCTGGCTGCAGGACCCCGAGCCGCACGAATTCTTCCTCGGTGACTACAAATCTCTCAAGCGCGACTACCTGCCGCCCGATTACCGGCGCGACGCCGCGACACACAATGTAGTGAAGACAGTGCATGTCGAGGCCGAGTGCAGGCGCGACCAGCAGGTCGCGGAAACGCGCTGGCTCAGCGAAATCAACGCCCGGCACGGCATGCCGCACGCGATCGTTGCGCACGCCTGGTTCCACACTTCAGATGCGGAGGCGATCCTTGCGGAGCAGAAATCATTCCCGCTCGTGCGCGGCATCCGCTCCAAGCCGGCCAACGAAGCCATGATGCGGGACGCCAAGTGGCTCGCCGGCCTGAAACTGCTGCGCAAGTTCGATCTCTCCTGGGACCTTCGCGTCAAGACCTGGGAGCTGGAGGCTGCGGCCAAGGTCGTGCGCGGCGTCCCCGACATTCCCGTCGTCCTGAACCACGCCGGATTTCCCTGGGACCGCAGTGATGCCGGGCTCGCCATGTGGCGCCAGGGAATGCGGGCACTCGCGGCGAACGAGCAGGTGTACTGCAAGCTCTCATGCCTGTGCCTGCAGGAAGGGGCCTGGGACTACGAGGACAACCGCAGGATCGTGCTGGAAGCGATCGAGATCTTCGGCATCGATCGCTGCCTGTTCGCTTCCAACTTCCCGGTCGACGGCCTGCGCGTTTCCTACCTGAAGATGTTCACCGATTTCAAGCGCATGACCTCGGGCCTGTCGGCCTCGGACCGGCGCAAGCTGTTTCACGATAATGCCGCCCACTTTTACCGCATCTAGCACGTACCGGCTCTAGCGGCAGGGCTCAGGCAATCGTGTTCCACATCTCCCTGTCGCGCTCGGCCGTCCAGACGCGCGGATTCTTGATTCCCTTCGCTTCGTCGTAGGCGCGGCTCACATCGAACGGCATGCAGTGCTCGTAGATCGGGAAGCCGCCGTAGACCGGATCAAGGCGCGCGCGTGTGTCGGCATAAACCTGCTTGAGATCCCTGCCTGCGGCAACGCCCTCGCGCGCGCAGGCGAGCAACTGGCGCACGAAGTGTTGCGTGTAGTCGATGGCCTTGGCCGAATCTTCCGCCGTCTTGAGCGCGGGGCCGCGCCCCGGCACCAGCGCCTTCGGTCTTAACGCGCGCACTTTGTCGAGGGTATCGGGCCACTCTTCGAGCTGCGCATCGCCGGTATAGATGCCGGCGTTGTATTCGACCAGGTCGCCGGAGAACAACGCGCCTTCACCCGGCAGCCACGCAATGGTGTCGCCGCGCGTGTGGCCGGGGCCGATCTGGATCAACTGCACTTCGAGTTTGCCCATGTACAGCGTCATGTGTTTCTCGAACACCATCGTCGGCCAGGTCAGGCCCGGCACGCTCTCGGCGTTCTGGAACAGGCGCGGGAAACGCTCGAACTCGCTTTGCCAGTCTTCCTTGCCCCGCTCGACGATCAACTCGTAAGTCGGCTTGCTGGCGATGATCTGCTCGGCCTTGAAGGCGGATGCCCCAAGCACACGCACGGCGTGATAGTGCGAGAGCGTGACGTACCTGATCGGCTTGTCGGTGATCTTGCGGATGCGCGCGATCAGATCCTGCGCCATCACCGGCGTCGCGGTGGCATCGATCACCATCACGCCATCGTCGCCGACGATCACGCCCGAGTTGGGGTCGCCCTCGGCGGTGTAGGCCCAGCCGTGCGCGGAAATTTGCTCGAAGCTGATGACCTTGGCGGTCAAATCGGCCTTGGAGGCGAAAGCTTTGCTCATGGGTGCTCCTGAATCGCAGGGCGGATCGGAGCCGCGATTGTAATGCGGGGCCGGACCCCGCTCGTGCAATGGCGCTTATGTCACGTCACAGGCCGCTTTGGTAAAAATCAACCAATACCTCGGCAAGCGTGCGCTCGATCACGCCAGCACCACCAAGTCGCCGGCACGGTAAGCTTGCACCAGTTCCAGCGTCGAGTCGCGGTCGTTCCTGAAGAAGCGGCCGACCGCCGCCCAGCGCTCGGTGGACATGTCCGCCCCGCGCGTGGGCTTGCCGCCGAACGGCGCCATCAACGTGAAATCGTCGCTGGTTTGGATCAGGCTGCGGTAGCGTTCGAAGTCGCCCTGCATCAGCAAAGCCTGGCCGGGCAAGGCGTGCTTGACGCGCCGCATCCCGGCTGGGAAGTGATCGGGATGTCCGTGGCGTTTCGAGCTCAGCCCACGGTCATCAGACTGGCGTTGCCTCCTGCTGCAGCCGTATTCACGCTGAGCGCCCTCTCGACGACCAGGCGCTCGAGCCGCACCTCTGTGTCTCCTTGCGCGAGGCCTTCAACACCGACGATGGGGCCGGGACGTGCGGCGACCCGTCGGCTGACCTGTTGCAACGCCGCAGAACTCCCGTGGTGCAACACGGTGTCGAAACACACGGAAGAGGAGGTCCAGTCCTCCGCCAGCACAATGCAGTCCCGAACCTCCGGCGGCAGTTGCTCAAAGAGCGGCCGGGTGGAGAGAGGCCACACCGCTTGGCTGCCAACCGCCAGCACGGCCGCGAGTTGAACGAGCCTGTCGGCATCGTCATCGGCGAGGCAGAGCACGGCATCCCGCGGCAGCAGCGTGTACGCATTGCGCTCACCCGTCGGTCCGCTCAAGGTGCAGGTCACCCCGCTGCGCGATTGAGCCGCAAAACGCTGAGAAACCTTGGCGAGGCCTTCCCGAGCGCTATCGATGGCCCAGCGCTGCAATGCTCGCAGCGCGGGCGACGGCGCGGGCGACTCGTCGACGAGACTTACCGCCCGCGCCATCGCGTTCTCAGGACGCTGGGCAAGCAAGCGGTAGAGATACAGCGGTCCGCCCGCCTTCGGGCCAGTTCCTGACAGGCCCTCGCCGCCAAAGGGCTGCACGCCGACGACGGCGCCGACCATGTTGCGGTTGACGTAGACGTTGCCTGCGTGGGCGGTCGCCACGACGCGGGCGATCGTTTCGTCGATCCGGGTATGCAAACCCAGCGTCAAGCCGTATCCGGTACCGTTGATCTGCGCGAGCAACGCGTCAAAGTCGTCCCGCTCATAGCGTACGACGTGCAGCACGGGACCGAAGATCTCTCGCTTCAGGTCGTCGAGACTTTCCAGCTCGATCAAAGTGGGAAGCACGAAGGTCCCCTTTCCAGTTTCGGCCGGGACGGCGATCGCCTCCTGAAAAACCTTTCGTCCCTTTGCCCGCATGTCGTCGATGTGCTCCTGAATGTTCGCCAATGCGTCGGCATCGATCACCGGGCCGACATCGGTCGACAGTGAATCGGGATTGGCCATGCGCAGTTGTGCCATGGCGCCTCGGAGCATGTGCAACACCCGATCGGCGGCATCCTCCTGCACGCAGAGCACGCGCAGTGCGGAGCAGCGTTGTCCCGCGCTGTCGAATGCCGAGGCGACGACGTCGGCCACCACCTGCTCGGTGAGCGCGGAGGAGTCGACGATCATCGCGTTCTGCCCGCCGGTCTCCGCGATCAGCGGGACCTGATGGCCGCTGCCATCGAGCCGGCCCGCAACGCTCCTCTGAAGAATGCGGGCTACTTCGGTCGAGCCCGTGAATATCACCCCCATCGTGCGGGCGTCGTTCACGAGTCCTGCCCCGACGGTCTCGCCGCGTCCGGGAAGGAATTGCAGCGCGCCGCGCGGCACGCCGGCTCGTAGCAGCACGCGCACGGCTTCGGCAGCAATGAGCGGAGTTTGCTCGGCGGGTTTGGCCAGCACGGTGTTTCCGGCGGCGAGCGCCGCGGCGACCTGGCCGACGAAAATGGCCATCGGGAAGTTCCAAGGACTGATGCACACCACCGGCCCCAGGGGCCGGTGGTTCGCAACCTCGAGGTCATGGACGCACTGGGCCGCGTAAAAGCGCAGGAAATCGACCGCTTCGCGCACCTCGGCGATGGCATTGGCGCATGTCTTTCCCGCCTCGCGTACCAGCAGTCCCATGAGTCGCCGCATGTCTGACTCGAGCTGATCGGCGGCGTCGTTCAGGGCGGCGGCACGGACGGTCGGCTTGGTCGCAGCCCAGATTGGCGCGTAGTCGACGGCCTGGCGCAGCGCCAGTTCCACGTCGGCGGCTGTCGCCTCGGTCACGTGGCCGACCACATCTCGATGGTCGGCCGGATTCAGAACCGGCTGCGAACCGTTCTGCGCATGCCCTGACGCCACATCCGCAGAGAGAAGAGGACACGCAGTCCACTGCGCGGAAGCACTGGCCTGCAGCGACCCGAATAGTCCTGCCAACACGTGGTCGTTCGCGAGATCGAGGCCGCGCGAGTTCAGGCGGGCTTGGGCGTACAGATTTCGCGGCAGCGGAAGCGCAGGGTGTGGCAGGCCAACCGTCCCTTTCTCCGCGGCGATCTGCTCGACGGCTTGGACGGGGTCCTGGACCAGGTCGTCGAGGGCGATGGAAGAGTCGGCGATGCGATTCACGAAGGAGGTGTTGGCTCCGTTCTCCAGGAGGCGCCGCACGAGGTAGGCGAGCAGCGTTTCGTGTGTCCCGACCGGTGCATAGATCCTGCAGGGCCGACCCAGCTTGCCCGCTGAAACGGCACCCACGACTTGCTCATAAAGAGGCTCGCCCATGCCATGAAGACACTGAAACTCGTACTGACCGGGTGCATACGTGTCGGGACCGGCCAAGTGGTAGACGGCGGCCAACGTGTGCGCGTTGTGCGTGGCGAACTGCGGATAAATGGCATCCGGCGCAGCCAGCAGCTTGCGCGCGCACGCAATGTATGAGACGTCCGTGTGGGGTTTGCGCGTGTAGACGGGGTACCCGTCCGAGCCGTCGATCTGCGCCCGCTTGATCTCGCTGTCCCAGTAGGCCCCTTTGACCAGACGAACCATCAAGCGATGAGCGCTGCGCCGAGCGAGATCGACGAGGAAATCAACCACGAAGGGGCAGCGCTTCTGGTAAGCCTGAATCACGAAGCCGATGCCGTTCCAACGGGCCAACGAGGGCTCGAAGCAGAGCCGCTCCAGCAGGTCGAGCGAGAGCTCGAGTCGGTCGGCCTCCTCGGCGTCGATGTTGAGGCCGACGTCATAGCTTTTGGCCAGCTCGGCCAGCTTGCGCAGCACGGGATAGAGCTCATCCATCACCCGTGCGTACTGCGCACGGCCGTAGCGGGGGTGCAGCGCCGAGAGCTTGATCGAAATTCCTGGTCCCTCGTACACGCCTCGGCCGGCAGAGGCTTTCCCGATGGCGTAGATGGCTTTCTCGTATTCACGAAGGTAGCGCTCGGCATCGCTTGCCGTCAGCGCGGCTTCCCCGAGCATGTCGTAGGAGTACCGAAAGCCTTGAACCTCCAGCCTGCGTGCATTCGCCAACGCTTCGCCGATGGTCTCGCCGGTGACGAACTGCTCACCTATCATGCGCATGGCCATGTCCACGCCCTTGCGGATGAGTGGCTCGCCGCCTTTGCCGATCAGGCGGCCGAGCGCCGAGGACAACCCTGTTTCGCTGTAGGTGGCCACGAGCTTGCCGGTGAGCAGCAGCCCCCAAGTGGCGCCGTTGACGAACAGCGACGGGCTCCTGCCCAGGTGCGCGTGCCACTGGCCGCGGGCGATCTTGTCGCGGATCAGGGCATCGCGCGTGGCACGGTCGGGAATTCGCAACAAGGCTTCGGCCAGGCACATGAGCGCCACGCCCTCCTGCGACGATAGCGCGAACTCCTGCAGCAGGCTCTGCACGATGCCGGCGCGGCCGGCAGACGTCTTGCGGTGGCGCAGGGTGCCGGCGATGCGATGCGCGAGGGCTTGGGTCGCTTGGGCTTCTTCCGGCGACAGCCGTGCTTGCGTCAGAAGCGCAGGCAGCGCCTCTGGCTCCGGCGTGCGCCCTGCGGCGGTTATGGCGTCGCGAAGCGGCGTGCGCGGCTCCAGGCCGGGCGAGAACGCTTCGAAGGGTCGGGGCACTTGGCGGGAAGGTGCGGCGGTCATGGAAGTCCTGATACTGGCTCAGCGCGGCTCAGAACTCTCGAACACCAGTATTGCGGCAGCAAGGTCCTCCAGCGCCGGAGGCCCGATCGGGCGTTCCTTCAACCACAGGTTCGCGATTCTATGGCCGCGCACGCTTGAGTCGGCGGCGGCTCAGCCGCCCGACCAGCGCTCGACGAACGCGACTTGCTCGCACGTCTCGGGAGAATTCGGATGCCGGGCCCGCTTCTCCATCGCCTGCCACTTCCGGTCGATCACGGCGCGCGCATCATTGGCGTCGAAGCCCTGCTCGCGCAGCAGGCAGCCGACGACAGTGCCCGTTCTCCCGACACCGGCCCGGCAATGTAGGTAGATCGTCTCGCCTGCACGCAGCGCCACGTAGATCGCATCCAGCGCCGCGCGCATCAATGCCGGCGCCGGCATGTCGAAATCGCCGATCGCGTGACGAACGTGGGTCACGCGGATCGCTTGGACCGCGGCGCGCTCGAGCAGCACGGTTACGTAGCGCGCCGGTCCCTCATGCTCGGCCGTGAGGTCGATGAACTGCCGGACGCCAATGGCGAGAAGCGCGTCGATCCTGGCCGCGCCCTCTGCGGGAGCAATCGCGCCCGGGTGCTCGCCCGCGAGAAGCCGCCCGGGGATCACCCAGTAGCAGTTGCCGTGCGGCCGTGCCAGGGCATCGCCAGCGGTGGCGAGGGCTTCGCGTCCGATCAATGCGCGAGGATCTTCGACAGGAAGTCCCGGGTCCGTTCGCTGCGCGGCCTCGCGGCTGCCATCAAGGTGCTCTTGCCGAACAGCGACTCGATCAGGTCCACCGTCAGCCCGGCCGTTTGGTTGCGCATGTCGAGCGCCGGGTTGAGCTCCATCACGTCCAGCGAAGCCAGCCCTCCAGTATCGGCAATCATCTCCATGCACAGCTGCGCCTCGCGGTAGGTTGGACCGCCGGGTACCGCGGTGCCGACGCCCGGGGCAATCGCGGGATCCAGAAAGTCGACGTCGAAGCTGACATGCAGGTGGGTATTCGCGTCGACCAGCGCCAGCGCCAGCTCCATGACGTGGCGCATGCCCATTTCGTCGATGAAGCGCATGTCGAACACCTCCAGCCCCTGTTCGTGGACAAGTCTCTTCTCCCCCTGGTCGACGCTGCGAACGCCCACCATGCGGACCCATTGCGGCTGGATGGCGGGCCGCTCGCCACCGAGGCCGAGCAGCGCCGCCGGGCCAAAGCCGCACAGGCAGGACAGCGGCATGCCGTGCAGGTTGCCGCTGGGCGTCAGTTCGCTGGTGTTGAAATCCGCGTGCGCGTCGAGCCAGAGAATGCGCAGCTTCTTGCCGCGCTGGCGACAATGCCGCGCCACCGCGCTGATGGACCCGATGCTCAGGCAATGGTCGCCGCCCAGAACGATCGGCAAGCGGTCCTGCGTCAGTTCCGCAAGCACGGCGTCATGAACCCGGCGGTTCCACTGCACGACTTCGGGCAGGTGACGGTAGCCGTTGAGTGGCGGCATCCAGGGGTTGGGCGGACCGCTCAGGTTGCCCTGGTCGACCACCCGCAGGCCGCAGCGCTCGACGGCCTGCTTGACGCCTGCCACGCGCAACGCCTCCGGCCCCATCGAAGCGCCGCGCGTGCCGGCCCCCACGTCGGTGGGCGCGCCGATCAAGCTGACCTCGGCGGGGCTCGGCGGGCTCATGGGTCGAGCAATTCCGCCACGCGCGCTTCGGGCCGCGCGCCAGCCGGGGCGGCCGGCAGCAACAATCCGAA
Organism: Nitrosomonadales bacterium; assembly: GCA_005240145.1. GTDB lineage: Bacteria > Pseudomonadota > Gammaproteobacteria > Burkholderiales > SG8-39 > RBG-16-66-20. The sequence goes on from SBAS01000075.1 coordinate 9,640, forward strand.
CAGGTTCTTCGGATCGATCAATTCGGGCAGCAGGTCGAGGCGCCGCCCACCGGCGCGCTGCCGCTGCAGGCGATGCAGGAAGCGCAGGGCCGAGAAATCTTCCAGCGCGAAGCCGACCGAATCGAAAACCGTGACCTCGGCTTCATGGGCGCGGCCAGGCATGGCGCCCGACACCACCTGCGCAAACTCGGTGACGGCAAAGTCCGCCGGCAACTGCTGGATCTCGCCCTCGACGCGAGCCTGCGGCTCGAACTCGACCACGACGCGTACGTCGGGACGGCGCAGGATGTCCGGGTGCAATTCGGTCTTGCCCGGACAATCCCCGCCGAACGCGTTCAGGTGCATGCCGGGCTGAACCATTTCCGGCGTGATGATGAGGGCGTTTCGCTTGTCCGCCGTCACTGTTGTGACGATGTCAGCGCCGCGCACAGCCTCCGCGGTGCTGCCGCAGGCGCGCAGCTGCAACCCTCCCAGTCCGATCGCCTGCAGATTGTGCCGCAGCTTGGCCGTTGCCTTCGGGTCGATGTCGAACAGGCGCAACTCGCGGATGCCGAGCATGCGATGAAAGGCGATCGCCTGGAATTCGCTCTGCGCGCCATTGCCGATCAGCGCCATCACCTTGCTGCCCGGCCGGGCCATGTGGCGCGCGGCCAGCGCCGACATCGCCGCGGTGCGCAGGGCTGTGGTGAGGGTCAATTCGGACAACAGCAAGGGGTAGCCGGTGTCGACATCGGCGAGCACGCCGAACGCCGTGACCGTCAGTCGCCCCGACGCGGTGTTACCGGGATGTCCGTTCACGTACTTGAACGAATACCGGCGACCGTCGCTGATCGGCATCAGCTCGATCACGCCGCCGGGCGAGTAATGCGCGTGCCGGGCCGTTTTGTCGAACTCATCCCAGCGCCGGTAGTCCGCCGCGATTTCTGTTGTCAGGTCTTCGATGAAGGCCGCCGACCCCATCGATGCCAGGATCCCCTGCAATGCTTCAACGCCGATGTAGTCCACCATTTGTCGCTCCATGCCACGGATCCGGCCCGATGGACCGGCTGGCACAGCAATTTTGGGCTGGATACGAGCCAATGAAAAGGCAGAACATTGATCGCTTTAGGGTAGAATTTTGGCACATCGTCACTATTGTCTGGCGTATTGGATGGTTTTCGGACATTACTCTTCGGCCTTGCCATGGACGATACCGACCGCCAATTGATCGCTTTGCTGCGCGATAACGCCCGCACCTCCGTGGCGGCGCTGGCCAAGAAGCTGCGGGTGGCACGCGGAACGGTGCAGAACCGACTGTCCAAGCTGGAGAACGGCGGAACCATCGTCGGCTACACCGTGCGCCTGAAGCCCCAGGCGCAACAGCACCGGATCCGCGCGCTGATGACCATTGCGGTCGAGGGCAACCGGACCGAATCGGTGCTCCAGATGTTGCGTGGTGAGCCGGCGGTGGGCGCCCAGCACCAATGGCCGCTGGGACATCGTCACGGAATTATGCGCCGACAGCCTCGAGGACTTTGATCAGGTGCTGCGGCGCATCGGCCTGCTGGAAGGTATCGCCCGCACCGAGACCAGCCTGCTGCTGTCGACCATGAAGTAGGCGGCCTATTCTGAACGGCTACCAACAACCGAATTTATTCATTTTACATAGGTAAAACGCCGTCTGGCACCGTGGCGAAGCACCCCAAAACAGAGGAAGGCAATACACGGCATGTCGGGGCGCCTACGCCCGGCACCATAGTCACGGTCGCGGTCGAACCTGGACGGCGTGTGGAAAAAGGCGCGACGCTGCCATCGCTGGAGGCGATGAAAATGGAATCGGTGCTTCTTGCCGAGCGGGATTCCGTGGTGAAAACGGTCTACGTCAAGCCTGGCGATACGGTCTCGGCCAAGGGTCTGCTGGCCGAGTTTGACTGAGCGGGGCAACGCTCAAGAGGCCTGAGCGCGTTTCACTGGGGGAAACAGCAAAAAAAGACTCCCAACCGATGCGGGTTGGGAACTTTGCAAATGGTCGTGCAGTCGCCCCCTCATCTCAAACTCGCTCTCCATACGCCCGGGTAATACAGCGGGGACATGAGGAAAGTTTCGGGCGATTGTCCAAACCTCGAATCGAACCAGGCTCACGCTAAACCACGCATCGCGCTCCTCCTTTCCCCGGCCGTTACGGCTGGCGCGGCCGTTGCTGCGGGTTGTTTCAGATACCGGTGGCAGCTCAAATTACGAATTCGCCACCCACAGGGTGTTCTTGGCGAGTCAGCGGTTTAGTCCAATGCCGCTTATGTCGCGTCACGGTATCCTCCGGTTCGGTGAACGCGACGACCTTGCCAACGACCACCACGGTGGAATGCGATGTGCTGGTGGCCGGCTCCGGCGCGGGCGGGCTTGCCGCGGCGGTGGCAGCGCGCAAGGCCGGGCTGGAAGTGATCGTCGCGGAGAAGGAGCCGCTCTACGGCGGCACCACAGCGCGCTCGGGCGGCTGGCTGTGGATCCCCAATCATCCGATGCAATCGGCAATCGGAGTCAGGGACAGCCTCGAGGAGGCGAGCACCTACCTGCTGCACGAGGCCGGGGAGAAATACGACCCGGAGCGCGTCAACGCCTTCCTCACCGAGGGGCCGCGCATGGTGGACTGGTTCCAGCGCGAGACGGTGGTGCGGTTCGACGCTTCTGCGACCTTCTCCGATTACCATCCGGACGCGCCAGGCGGCAAGCCCGGAGGGCGCTCGATCGTGGCCTCGGCCTTCGACGGGCGCGAGCTGGGGTCGTTGCTCGACAGCTTGCGGCCGCCGCTGCCCGAGCTGACGGTGTTCGGCGTGATGATCGGCTCGGGCGTCGAGCTGGTGCATTTCATGCGCTGGTCGAAGTCGCTCGCATCCGCCGCCTTCGTCGCGCGGCGTCTGCTCGGCCACGGCCTGGCGCGCCTCGTCCATGGCCGCGGCGTGCGCCTCACCAACGGCAATGCGCTCGCCGGGCGGTTGTTGAAGTCGGCGGTGGACGCGGGGGTCGTGCTCTGGCATTCGTCGTCGATCGAAAATCTTCACCAGGAAGGCAACGCCGTGCGGGGAGCCGAAGTCAGGAAGGAAGGCAGGACCCTGCTCGTCAGGACCCGCAAGGGCGTCGTCCTTGCGTGCGGAGGCTTTCCGCACGATCAGGAAAGGCGCGGGAAGCTCTTCCCCCATGCACGGCACCATTCGCCGGCGCCGCCGGGAAACGTCGGCGACGGGCTGCGCCTCGCGCAGCGCGCCGGCGGGCGTATCGATGAGACGCTGCCCAACGCCGCCGCCTGGGTGCCGGTGTCGCAGGTGCCGCGCGCGGACGGCTCGGTCGGCCTGTTCCCGCACTTCATCGATCGCGCCAAGCCCGGCGTCATCGCGGTGACGCGCAAGGGCCGGCGCTTCGTCAATGAGGGGAATTCGTACCACGACTTTGTGCAGGCGCTGATGAAGGAGGTGCCTGACGACACTGAAATGTCCGCCTGGCTGGTCACCGACCACCGCGCGATCCGTGCCTACGGCCTGGGCTTCGTCAAGCCGCGCCCGCTGCGGCTCGCGCCACATTTGAAGTCTGGGTACTTGCTGAGAGGCGCAAGCTTCGAGGAGCTTGCCGGGAAGATGGGCGTTGAGAAAGAACCTTTCCTGAAAGCCCTGGCCGAATACAACAAGCACGCCGCGTCAGGACTCGATCCGGCGTTCGGCAAGGGGAGCACGGCTTACAACCGGTTCTACGGCGATACGGAGATCCAGCCCAACCCGTGCGTCGCGCCGATCGTTGCCGCGCCTTTCTACGCCGTGAAGGTCGTCATCGGCGATCTGGGCACCTATGCAGGCATCGTGACCAACGGCAGCGCGCAGGTACTGGACGAGAACAAGCGGCCGATCCCCGGCCTGTACGCCGCCGGCAACGACGCGCTTTCCATCATGGGAGGCAACTATCCCGGGCCCGGCATCACGCTCGGACCGGCGATGACATTCGGCTGGATCGCCGGACGGCACCTCGCGGGTCTGGCGACGGAGCAAAACTACACCAACAGAACCTGAGAAGTCTTATGACGGCGAGAACCCGCCACCGTCCGCCATCAGGGCTGCTCCAGTAACGAAGCTCGCCTCGTCGGAGGCAAGCCAGAGTATCGGATAGGCGATTTCGCGCGGCGCGGCCCAGCGGCCCAGCACGCAGCAGCCGGCGGCGATGGCGTCGATCTGCGCCGGGCCGACGCCGCCTGCGGCAAAGCGTTTTTCGTGAAACGGCGTCAGCGTGGCGCCCGGACAGACCGCGTTCACACGCACTCCGTGCTGCGCCTCCTCGAAGGCGAGTGTGCGCGTCATCGAAACGATGCCCGCCTTCGTGACGTCGTACTGCCCCATGCCCGCACGCGGAATGACGGCATGCTGAGAGGACACATTGACGATGCTGCCGCGCCCTGAAGCGCGCAGCGCCGGCAGCGCCTCGCGTGCGAGGTAGGCATAGCTGAGCAGGTTGACGGAGATGATTTTCTCCCAGGTCTCGCGCTTCGCCTCCGCGAGCGGCTCATAGGACCGGATGCCCGCGTTGTTGACCAGAACGTCAATGCGGCCGAAGGCGCGCTGCGCCTCGGCGACGATCTTGGCCGCGGATTCCTCCACGCCGATATCGATGATCATGTCCTTCAATTGCGCGCCGGGCACGTCCTTGCGGATCTCGGCGCATACCGACGCCATGGCGCCGGCGTCCCGGTCGACCAGCACCAGGCGCGCTCCCTCCTCGCAGAACAGGCGTCCGGTGGCGGCGCCGATGCCGCCCGCGCCGCCCGTGATGACCGCCACCTTTCCGTCAAGTCGTCCCACGCCCATTGGCAACCTCGCTGCTTTGGCACATCGCTTATTATCTAGGCTACAAGGGAGCGCTATGAATCAACTCGATTTCAAGGGGAAGACGGCGGTGGTCACCGGCGGCGTGCAGGGCATCGGTGCCGCCATCGTCAAGCGCCTGGAGGCCTCCGGCGCCAAGGTGGCGATCTGGGACCTGGACGGGCCGGGAAAAGTCGATGTCGCCGACAATGCATCAATCCTGAACGCACTGCAGAACACGCTCAAGCAGCTCGGCAAGATTGACGTCCTCGTCAATAACGCCGGCATCGCCGGACCCACAGCCCCGGTGGTCGACTATCCCATCGAGCAGTGGGAGCGCGTGATCCGCATCGATCTCAACGGCCCGTTTCTTTGCTGCCGCGCGGTGGTGCCGCACATGGTCAAGGCGGGGTACGGCCGCATCGTCAATATTGCCTCGGTCGCGGGCAAGGAGGGCAACCCGAATGCCGCGGCCTACGCCGCCGCCAAGGGCGGCCTGATCGCGTTCACCAAGGCGCTCGGCAAGGAGCTCGCGCAGACCGGCGTGCTCGTTAACTGCGTGACGCCGGCGGCGGCGCAGACCGCGATCCTCGACCAGGTGGCGCCGGAGTTCGCCAAGTTCATGCTCTCCAAGATCCCGATGGGGCGCTTCGTCAAGGTGGAGGAGATCGCGGCGATGGCCTGCTGGCTCGCATCCGACGATTGTTCGTTCTCCACTGCGGGCGTGTTCGACATCTCCGGCGGAAGGGCGACCTACTGACATGAAAAAGAAAACCATCCCGCTACGCAGTGTGCAGTGGTTCGGGCGCCAGGACATTTACGGCTTCATCTATCGCAGCTGGACCAAGAACCGCGGCGTGCCGCAAGACCAGTTCGACGGCCGCCCGGTGATCGGCATCTGCAACACCTATTCGGAACTTGTGCCCTGCAACTCGCACTTCCGCACCATCGCCGAGCACGTCAAGGCGGGGGTGCTGGAAGCGGGCGGCTTTCCGCTGGAATTCCCGGTCATGTCGCTCGGCGAGACGCTGCTGCGGCCGACCGCGATGCTTTACCGCAACCTCGCCTCGATGGATGTCGAGGAAACGCTGCGCGCCAATCCGATCGACGGCACCGTGCTGCTGGTGGGCTGCGACAAGACCACGCCGTCGCTGCTGATGGGCGCTTCCTCGGTCGACCTGCCGACGATCGCCGTGTCGGGCGGGCCGATGCTCTCGGGCAAGTACCGCGGCACCGACATCGGCTCCGGCACTAACGTCTGGTCCATGTCGGAGGATTTGCGCGCGGGGAAAATCACGCTCGACGAATTCCACGAGGCCGAATCCTGCATGCACCGCTCACACGGGCACTGCATGACCATGGGCACCGCCTCGACGATGGCCTCGATGGTCGAGGCCCTGGGCATCGGCATGCCCGGCAACGCCGCCTACCCGGCGGTCGACGCGCGCCGCAACGTGCTCGCGCGCATGGCGGGGCGACGCATCGTAGAACTGGTGAAGCAGAAGATCACCATTTCAAAGATCCTCAACAAGCAGGCTTTCGAGAACGCGATTCGGGCGAATGCGGCCATCGGCGGCTCCACCAACGCCGTGATTCACCTCATCGCGATCGCGCGCCGCCTGGGCGTGGACCTGACGCTCGCGGACTGGGATCGGCTCGGGCGCGGCGTGCACACGCTCGTCAACCTGATGCCAAACGGCAAGTACCTGATGGAGGACTTCTGTTACGCGGGCGGCCTGCCGACCGTGCTGCGCGAACTCGGGGAAAACAGGTTCCTGCACAAAGACGCCATGACCGTCAACGGCAAGACGATCTGGGACAACAACAAGGATGCGCCCTGCCATAACCGGGACGTCATTTTCCCGTTCAGGAAACCGTTCAAGAAGAACACCGGCATCGCGGTGCTGCGCGGCAACCTGTGCCCGGGCGGCGCGATCATCAAACCCTCCGCGGCGACGCCGAAGCTCATGCAGCACCGCGGCCGCGCCGTGGTGTTCGAGAACATCGAGGATTTCCACAAGCGCATCGACGATCCGAAGCTGGACATCGACGAAAAATGCGTCATGGTGCTGAAGAACTGCGGCCCGAAGGGCTATCCGGGCATGGCCGAGGTCGGCAACATGCCGCTGCCGCCCAAGCTGCTGAAAAAGGGCGTCACCGACATGGTGCGGATTTCGGATGCGCGCATGAGCGGCACCGCCTACGGCACCGTGATCCTGCACATGGTTCCCGAGGCTGCGGCGGGCGGCCTGCTCGCGCTGGTGCAGAACGGCGACATGATCGAGTTGGACGTCGCGAAACGGAAACTGCAGTTGCTGGTATCGCCAGCCGTGATCGCGAAACGCAAGAAAGCCTGGAAGAAACCCAAGCCGCCGTTATCGCGCGGCTACTGGAAGCTGTACTTCGACCACGTGAACCAGGCCGACCAGGGCGCGGACCTGGATTTTCTCGCCGGCAAATCAGGCGCATTCGTGCCGCGTGACAACCACTAGGCGGTGACGCTTCCCATCGTCGGCATCACCATGGGCGACGCCGCCGGCGTCGGGCCCGAAGTCGTGCTGAAGGCGCTCAAGCACCTTGACGTCTTTGCGTTCTGCCGGCCGCTGGTCATCGGCGACCGCGCGCGGTTGGAGCAAGCGGGGAGAATCGTCGGCGTCGATGTGGAAGACGACGAACTGCCGTTCGAATGCCTCGATCTCGGCCTGGTGCCCGCGGATTTGCCCTACGGCAAGGTCTCGGCGGCGGCAGGAGAAGCTGCTTACCGCTATATCGAGCGCGCCGTGCAACTCGCGCTCGCGGGCAAAGTCGACGCGATCTGTACCGCGCCCATCAATAAGGAGGCGCTCAACGCGGCCGGACATCATTTTCCGGGTCACACCGAGATCCTGGCGGCGCTCACCGGCACGGCCGAGGTCTCGCTCACGCTGTTCTCGCCGAAACTGCGCGTCATCCATGTCACCGCGCACATGGGGCTGATCGATTCGATCGAGCGCATCGACGCGGGCCTGGTCGAGCGCACCATCGCGCGCGGGCGCGAGCTCATGATCCGCTCGGGCATCGGGGTGGAGCGCGCCGGCGCGCTGGAGCCTCGCATCGGTGTGTGCGGCATCAATCCGCACGCCGGCGAGGGCGGCCTGTTCGGCCGCGGCGAGGAGGAAATCAAGATCGCTCCTGCGGTGGCTGTGGCACGCGCGCGCGGCTGGGACGTGGAAGGTCCCTATCCCGCCGATGCCCTCCTGTACCGGGCAGCGCGAGGCGATTTCGACCTGGTGGTGGCGATGTACCACGACCAGGGGCACGGTCCGGTGAAAGCGATGGGCCTCGAGCACGGCGTGAACGTCACCGCCGGCCTGCCGATCGTGCGCACCTCGGTCGACCACGGCACCGCCTTCGACATTGCCGGCACCGGCAAGGCAGACGAGCGCAGCATGCTCGAGGCGCTGCGCTACGCGGCGCAGCTGGCCGTCAAATAAGCGGCTGCGGGGCGTGCGGCATAGCGTTCCATTGCCCCGCGTCGTGGCGGTAGAATTGCCGCCTCTGTCGAGGGATCCGCCATGCTCCAAGCCGCCGACCTCACCATCCGCCTCAACCCCGCCGACGACGTCGTCATCGCGCGCATCGAGCTTGCCGCCGGGACCACCCTCGTCAAGGAAGGCAACGTCGTGACCGCAGCGCGCGTGCCCGCGGGCCACAAGGTCGCGGTGCGCGAAGTGAAGGCCGGCCAGCCGGTGCGGCGCTACAACCAGATCATCGGCTTTGCCACGCGCGACATCCATGCCGGCGAGCACGTGCATGTACAGAACCTGACGATGGGGGATTTCGAGCGTGATTATTCTTTTTCTTCGGACGTAAAAAGTACCGAATACGCAAAACCCCAAGCGACTTTTCAGGGCATCGTGCGTGCGGACGGCCGCGTCGCGACGCGCAACTACATCGGCATCCTCACCAGCGTGAACTGCTCGGCAACTGTCGCGCGCGCCGTGGCGCGGCATTTCGAGAATCGCCTCGATGCGTACCCGAACGTGGACGGCGTCGTCGCGCTGACGCATAAATCTGGCTGCGGCATGGCCTCCGACGGCGAGGCGATCGACGTGCTTCGCCGCACCATGGCGGGCTACGCGCGCCATCCCAACTTCTTCGCGGTGCAGGTGGTGGGCCTGGGCTGCGAAGCGAACCAGATCGGGACCCTGCTCTCGACGCAGGCCCTCAAGCGCCACGACAAGCTGCATGCCTACACGATCCAGGAGAAAGGCGGCACCTCGAAGGCGATACGCGAAGGCGTGGCGCGCATCGAGGCTTTGCTGCCGGAAGCGAACAAGGTGAAGCGGGAGACCGTGCCGGCGAGCCACCTGACGCTGGGGCTGCAATGCGGCGGTTCGGACGGCTACTCCGGTATCAGCGCCAACCCGGCACTCGGCGCCGCCGTGGACATGCTCGTGCGACACGGCGGCACGGCCATCCTTTCGGAAACTCCGGAGATTTATGGTGCCGAGCATTTGCTCACACGAAGGGCGATTACAAAAGAAGTCGGAGAAAAGCTCATCGCGCGAATCCGCTGGTGGGAGGAATACACGCGCCGCAACGGCAACGAAATGAACAACAATCCCTCGCCCGGCAACAAGGCGGGCGGGCTGACGACGATTCTGGAGAAATCCCTCGGCGCGGTGGCCAAGGGCGGCACCACCAACCTGGTGCAAGTGCTCGAGTACGCCGAAGCGGCGAGCGCGAAGGGCTTCGTCTACATGGACACGCCGGGCTACGACCCGGTGTCGGCGACCGGCCAGGTTGCCGGCGGCGCCAACATGATCTGCTTCACCACTGGGCGCGGTTCGGCCTACGGCTGCAAGCCGGCGCCATCCCTCAAGCTCGCCACCAACACGGCGCTGTGGGAGCACCAGGAAGAAGACATGGACATCAACTGCGGCACCATCGTCGACGGCAAGGAATCGGTACAGGACGTCGGCCGCAGGTTCTTCGAGCTGGTCCTCGAAACCGCCTCGGGCCGCAAGTCCAAATCGGAGCAGTTCGGTTACGGCGAGGACGAGTTTGCGCCGTGGGTTCTCGGCGCGACGATGTAGCCGTGGGCGCGCCGGCCGCATTCGGCGCGCTGGTCGCCACGCTGCTGCTTTCAATTGCCGCGCCAGCAGCTGCGACGACAAAGAGCGACGCCAAGATTTCCAAAACGCCGAACCGCTTCGGCGCCATCGCCTACCACCGTGCAACCCAGTCCTGGGGCGTCGGCTACGACTTTCCCCGGGCGCGCGACGCCAGCGTGGCGGCGTTGAAGCAATGCGGCCAGAAGCAATGCGAAGTCGTGCATAAGTTCAGGAACGGCTGCGCGGCACTAGCCGACGGTGCAAAAAAACAGGCCGCGGCGTCGGGTGCAACGCGCGACGAAGCCGAGACCAAGGCGCTGCGGCGCTGCAATGAAGCGAACCGGGCGGAGAACTGCAACCTGATTGCCTGGGCATGCACGCGCTGAGCGCGCCTCCAGGCGTGCGAACTCTGCCCACATGAAAGACCGTCACGCACGTGTGCCACGGCTGTTCGTGGACGCTGAACTGCGTGCCGACAGCAAGCTCGCGCTTCCCGAGGACGCCGCCCATCACGCCGTGCGCGTGCTGCGACTGCGTGACGGCGACGCGGTGGTGCTGTTCAACGGTCGCGGCGGCGAGTATGAAGCTGGCATCGCACTGGCCGGCCGGGGCCAGGTGAGCGCCAGGACTGGACAGCGGCGCGACCCGGAACGCGAATCACCGTTGCAGGTGACACTGGTGCAGGCGGTTTCCTCCAGCGAGAAGATGGATTTCACCATCCAGAAGGCAGTGGAGCTCGGCGTCGCCGCAATCCAGCCGGTGCTGAGCGAAAAATCCGTGGTACGCCTGAGCGCCGAGCGCGAGGAGAAGAAGCTTGCGCGCTGGCGGCGCGTCGCGATCGCCGCCTGCGAGCAGTGCGGCAGGAATCGCTTGCCCGAGCTGCGCGAAGCCATGTCTGTGGATGCCTATTGCCGCTCGCCCGGCCCGGCAACCCTGCGCTTGCTGCTTTCGCCTGAGGGAGCGACGGGTTTGAGGAGCCTGCAGGGCAAAATCGAAGGCACCGTCACGCTGGCTGTCGGCCCGGAGGCGGGATTCAGCGATGTCGAAGAGCGGTTGCTGCAGCGCGCCGGTTTTGTGGCGGTGCGCCTCGGGCCCAGGGTCCTGCGCACGGAGACCGCGGCCCTGGCCGCGCTATCCGCGCTCAACGCGCTGGCGGGAGATTTCTAGCCGGCTCGGTCGACTGCAGGCCCCTGGCGCGCTCGCGCTGCGCCAGCACCAGCAGGTCACGGCCGATGGCGACGAACACGCCGCGCTGCTCGGCGGTTGACCCATCGGTTGACCGCACCTCGCGGTGCCTTAGAATCTCCCGCCGATCCAATACTTTAGGGACCGCATGAGCTCGCTGCCGCACCCGGAAGCTTTCGTACGCTGGTTCCGCCAGGTGGCGCCTTACATACACGCGTTCGGCGGCCGCACCTTCGTCATCGGTTTCGGCGGCGAACTGATTGCCGAGCGCGGGCGCTTCGTCCGTTTCCTGCACGATCTCAACCTGCTCGCCGCGCTGGACATCCGGCTGGTGCTCGTGCATGGCGCACGGCCACAGATCGAGGCGGAATTGCGCGCCAAGCGCCTGCGCTCGCGCTACTCGAAGGGGCTGCGGATCACCGATGCCGCATCGCTCGTCGCGGTAAAGCACGCGGCGGGCTCCCTGCGCGTAGAGGTCGAGGCGCTGCTGTCTCAGGGCCTGCCGAATTCACCCATGGCGGGCGCGCAAATCCGCGTCGCTTCGGGCAATTTCATTGCTGCCAAGCCGATCGGGGTGGTCGAGGGCGTCGATTACCAGTTCACCGGCACGGTGCGCAAGGTGGACGCCATCGCGATCGCGCGGCGCATCGAGGCCGGCGAAGTGGTGCTGGTGCCGCACATCGGCTACTCGCCGACCGGCGAGGTATTCAACCTCGCGTGGGAGGACGTCGCTGAAAACGTCGCGCGTGCGCTCAAAGCCGACAAGCTGCTGCTCTATGTGGACCAATTGCCGACAGGCCGGCGCGGACAGATCGTGTCGGAACTCACGGCGCGCGAAGCCGAAGCATTGCTGAAGAAGGGCGAACTCACCGCGCCAACCAGACGCGCGATCGAGCATGCGCTGCGCGCTGTGCGCGCGAGCGTTGGCCGGGTACACCTGGTATCGCGCCGCGCCGAGGGTGCGACGCTGCTGGAATTGTTCACGCACTCGGGCGTCGGCACCATGATCACCGCAGACCCCGTGGAACGCATACGCCCGGCCAAGATCGACGACGTGGGCGGGATACTCGCGCTGATCGAGCCTCTGGAGGCCGATGGCACGCTCGTAAAGAGGAATCGCGAGCGCCTGGAGCAGGAGATCGCAAATTTCGAGGTGATCGAGCACGACGGCAGGATCCTCGCCTGCGCCGCGCTGTATCCCTTCGCCGAGGAAAAGAGCGCCGAACTCGCCTGCCTCGCAGTAGCACCGGAAACCCGCGATGCCGGCTACGGCGAGCGCCTGCTGCTCGCCTGCGAAGCGCGCGCCAAGGAAATGAAAATCCGGCGCATGTTCGCGCTCACCACGCGCGCCCAGCACTGGTTCCTCGCGCAGGGATTCAAGGAATCCGGGGTTGCGGTGCTGCCGGAGAAGCGCCAGGCCCTCTATAATTGGAGGCGCGGTTCGAAGATTTTCCTCAAGCGACTCTAGGAACTGGATCTCGATGGCAAGAATGGTGAAATGCGTGAAGCTCGGGCGCGAAGCAGAGGGCCTCGAGCGCCCGACCTATCCGGGCGAGCTCGGCAAGCGCATTTTCGAGAACGTCTCCAAGGAGGCCTGGGCGGCGTGGCTCAAGCACCAGACCATGCTCGTGAACGAAAACCGCCTCAACCTCGCGGACGCGAAGGCGCGCAAGTACCTGGTCGAGCAGATGGAGAAGCACTTCTTCGGCGACGGCGCCGACGTCGCCTCGGGCTACGTGCCGCCGAAGGGCTAGTTTTTCTTCTTGTAGGCCTTTACGCCCTCGGGCGTTCCCAGCAAAAGCACGTCCGCGCCGCGGCGCGCAAACAGGCCGTTGCTCACGACGCCCGCGACATTGTTCAGCTCGGCCTCCAGCGCCGGCGGGTCGAGGATCGTCAGTCCGTGGCAGTCGAGGATCAGATTGCCGTTGTCGGTCTTGAAGCCCTCGCGCAGCACCGGCTGCGCCTTGCGCCGGAGGATCTCGCGCCCGACATGGCCGCGCGCCATCGGGATCACTTCCAGCGGCAGCGGGAACTTGCCCAGTACCGGGACGAGCTTGGATGCATCGCAGATGCAAACGAAGGTCTTCGCCACCGCGGCGACGATCTTCTCGCGCGTCAGCGCGCCGCCGCCGCCCTTCACCATGTGCAGGTGCGCGGTGATCTCGTCCGCGCCGTCCACGTAGACGGGTAGCTCGGACACGCTGTTCAGGTCAAACACGCGGATGCCGTGTTTCTTCAGGCGCTCCGCACTTGCTTCCGACGCCGCCACCGCGCCTTCTATTTTGTTTTTAATACTGGATAACAAGTCTATAAACATGAAAACAGTTGAACCCGACCCCACGCCGACCACGGCATCCTCGACCACGTATTCGAGCGCGGCCTCGGCGACTTGGCGCTTGAGTTCGTCCTGCGTCATTTCTTCTTTTGCGGCGGCAGGTCGGTGCACACGCCTTCGAAGAGTTCCGCGGCCATGCCGACGGATTCACCCAGCGTTGGATGCGGGTGGATCGTCTTGCCGATGTCGGTCGCATCCGCCCCCATCTCCACCGCGAGCGCGAGTTCGCTGATCAGGTCGCCCGCGCCAGTGCCGACGATGCCGCCGCCCACAACGCGGTGCGTCTCGGCATCGAAAATGAGCTTGGTGAAGCCTTCGTCGCGCGCATTGGCGATCGCGCGCCCGGAGGCCGCCCAGGGAAACTTGGCCACGCCCACCTTGCGGCCCGCCTTTTTCGCCTCGTCCTCGGTCACGCCCACCCAGGCGATTTCGGGATCGGTGTAAGCGACCGAAGGCACGACGCGCGCATCGAAATGCGACTTCAGGCCGGCTGCAGCCTCCGCCGCGACGTGCGCTTCGTGCACCGCCTTGTGCGCGAGCATCGGATTGCCAGCGATGTCGCCGATGGCGTAGATGTTGGCAACGTTGGTGCGCATCTGCGTATCCACCGGGATGAAGCCGCGCTCATTGACCGTGACCTTCGCGTTCTCGACGCCGATTCTTTTGCCATTCGGCACCCGGCCAACGGACACCAGCACCATGTCGTAGAGCCCCGGTTCTCCCTGGTCGAATGAGACCTTGATTCCCGCTTTCGTTGCCTCGGCCTTCGTTGTCTTCGTTTTCAGCATGACGCGATCAAAACGCGAAGCATTGAATTTCTGCCAGACGTTCACCAGGTCGCGGTCGGCGCCCAACATCAGGCCATCGAGCATCTCCACTACGTCGAGCCGCGCGCCCAGCGTCGAGTAGACGGTGCCCATCTCCAGGCCGATGATGCCGCCGCCGATCACGAGCACCTTCTTCGGCAAGCTGCGCAGCTCGAGCGCGCCGGTCGAATCGACGATACGCGGATCCTCAGGGAGGAAAGGCAGCTTCGCGGCCTGCGAACCCGCCGCGATTATGGCGTTGGCAAAGGAGATGGACTTGCCTTCGACTTGCATTGAATTTCGTCCGGTGAAACTTCCAACCCCATGGACAACCGTCACCTTGCGCATCTTCGCCATCGACGCGAGGCCGCCGGTGAGCTTGCCCACCACCTTGCCCTTGAAAGCGCGCAGCTTGTCGAGGTCGATTTTCGGCGCGCCGAACGCGACCCCATGTTCGGCGAGCTCGCTCGCCGCGTCCATCACCGCCGCGGTGTGGAGCAGCGCCTTGGAAGGAATGCAGCCTACATTGAGGCACACGCCGCCAAGCACCGGGTAGCGCTCTACCAGGATCGTTTTCAGGCCAAGGTCGGCGGCGCGAAAAGCAGCCGAGTAGCCGCCCGGCCCGGAACCAAGCACCAGCATGTCGCAATCAAAACTGGTATTGCTCTGGACCGGTTGAGGTGTCGCAGGTTGCGCTTTCTCCGGAACTGGTTTGGATCCTTCCCCACTTTCCATCTTCAGGATGAGTGAACCCTGCGACAGCTTGTCACCGAGCTTGATCGCCAGTTCCTTCACCACGCCCGCCTCGGGCGAGGGAATCTCCATGCTCGCCTTGTCCGACTCCAGCGAGATGAGCGACTGCTCCTTGGCGACCGTATCGCCGGGCTGGACCAGGATCTCGATGACTTCGACCTCCTTGAAGTCGCCGATATCCGGCACCTTCACTTCCACGATCTGCGCCATCTAGAGCAGCGTCCGCCGGATATCGGAGAGGATCTTGGTGAGCTCGGTGGTAAACCGCGCCGCCGCCGCGCCATCGATCACGCGGTGGTCGTACGAAAGCGACAGCGGCAGGATCAGGCGGGCCTTGAAAACGTCTTCGCCTTTTTCATTCTTTCCTGAATAAACGGGTTTCAAGGAAGAACGTGAAACACCCAGGATAGCCAATTCGGGCGCGTTGATGATCGGCGTGAAGTAGGTGCCGCCGATGCCGCCCAGGCTGGAGATCGAGAAGGTACCGCCCTGCATGTCGCCCGCCTTGAGCTTGCCGTCCTTGGCAATCCTGGAGATTTCGACCAGCTCGCGCGCGAGGTCGAACACCCCCTTACGGTCCGCGTCGCGGACCACCGGCACCACGAGGCCGCCCGGCGTGTCGACGGCGACGCCGACGTGGTAATACTTCTTCACGATCAGGTTCGCGCCTGATTTATCGAGCGACGCGTTGAATTGCGGGAACTGCCGCAGCGCAGTGACGCAGGCCTTGATCATGAAGGCGAGCATCGTGAGTTTGAAACCCTTCCTCTCCGTCTCGACGGTCTGGCTCTTGCGGAACGCCTCGAGGTCGGTGATGTCCGCGTCGTCGCACTGCGTGACGTGCGGGATCGAAACCCAGTTGCGGTGCAGATAGGGACCCGACAGTTTCTGGATGCGCGAAAGGGGTTTCGATTCGATCGGGCCGAACTTGGCGAAGTCGACGTCGGGCCAGGCCGGCAGGTTGAACGGCAGCGCGCCGCCCGTCGCTGCGCCGGGCGTGCCCACCGGCTTGCCCGCCAGCGCCCCCTTCACGAAAGCCTGCACGTCTTCCTTCTGAATCCGGCCCTTCGGCCCGCTTCCCTGCACGCGCGTCAGGTCCACGCCCAGTTCGCGCGCGAATTTGCGGACGGACGGACTTGCGTGCGGCAGCGCCGTCACCGCATCCTTCGGCTCGGAAGGTACGGGCTCGACGCGCGTGACGACGGAAGGCACTGGAGGTGCGTCTTTCTTCGGGGCGGGTCTAACTTCAACTGCTCTTTCGACAATCCCCGGGGCGGCGCCAGCCGTCTCCATCGCCAGCAGGACCGAACCTTCCGACACCTTGTCGCCGACCTTGATCTTCAATTCCTTGATCACACCGGCTTCGGGCGAGGGAATTTCCATCGTCGCTTTGTCGGATTCGAGCGATACCAGCGACTGCTCCTTGACGACGCTGTCGCCCGCCTTGACCAGGATTTCGATCACCTCGACTTCCTTGAAGTCGCCAATATCCGGAACCAGGATGTCCTTCATACGGTGGTGGGGTCCGGCTTGCCGGGATCGATGCCGTACTTCTTGATCGCCTCGCTCACGGTCTTTGCCTTGCCTTCGCCCGACTCGGCGAGCGCCTTCAACGCCGCGATGGCGATGAAGTAGCGGTTGACCTCGAAGAAGTGGCGCAGCTTGGCGCGCGAATCCGAGCGGCCGAAGCCATCCGTGCCGAGCACCTTGTAGATCCGCTCCCTGGGCACGAACGGACGGATCTGATCGGCGAACGCCTTCATGTAGTCGCTCGCTGCGACTACAGGGCCTGGCGGCCTGGCTTTCAGCTTTTCTTCAACGAATGAAATTCTTTGTTGCCCTTCGGGGTGAAGCAGGTTCCAGCGTTCGGCCGCGAGGCCCTCGCGCCGCAACTCGGTGAAGCTGGTGGCGCTCCAGATGTCCGCAGCGACTCCCCAGTCCTTCTCCAGCAGATCGCCCGCCGCGATCACTTCGCGCAGGATGGTGCCCGAGCCGAGCAGTTGAACACGCAGTTTGGCTTTATTCTTTGATTCCTTCAACAAATAAAGACCTTGCAGAATGCCCTGTTCCGCTCCCTGCGGCAGCGGGGGATGCTCGTAGTTCTCGTTCATCAGGGTGATGTAGTAGTACACATCCTCCTGGTTCGCGACCATGCGGCGCAGCCCGTCGTGGATGATCACCGCGAGCTCGTAACCGTAGGTCGGGTCGTAGGAAATGCAGTTCGGGATCACGGAGGACAGGATGTGCGAATGGCCGTCCTCGTGCTGCAGGCCTTCGCCGTTGAGCGTGGTGCGCCCGGCCGTGGCGCCGAGCAGGAAGCCGCGCGCGCGCTGGTCCGCCGCGGCCCAGGCCAGGTCGCCGATTCGCTGCATGCCGAACATCGAATAAAAGATGTAGAACGGGATCGTGACCTGGTTCGAATGGCTGTAGGAGGTCGCGGCCGCGATCCACGAACACATCGCGCCCGCTTCGTTGATCCCCTCTTCAAGGATCTGACCCTGTTTGTCCTCGCGGTAGTACATCACCTGGTCCTTGTCGACCGGCTCGTACTTCTGGCCCTCGGGGGCGAAGATGCCAAGCTGGCGGAACATGCCTTCCATGCCGAAGGTGCGCGCCTCGTCCGGCACGATCGGCACGACGCGCTTGCCGAGCTCCTTGTCGCGCACCAGCGCGGTGAGGATGCGAACGAATGCCATGGTGGTCGAGATCTCGCGCCCCTCGCCTGAACCCTTCAGTACTTGATCGAAGCTGGCGAGCGCCGGCACCGCCAGCGCGCCTTCGGCCCTCTGCCGGCGCTGCGGGAAATACCCACCGAGCGCCTTGCGGCGCTCCTGCAGGTATTTCATTTCCGGTGCATCCGCCGGTGCGACGTAGAACGGCAGTTTCTCCAGCTGGTCGTCGGCGATCGGAATGTTGAAGCGGTCGCGCATTTCCTTGATGGTCGCGATGTCCACCTTCTTCAACTGGTGCGTCGGATTCTTGGCCTGACCCTGCTTGCCGAGGCCGTAGCCCTTGATGGTCTTGGCGAGGATCACGGTGGGCTGGCCCGCGTGCTTCACGGCAGCCGCATACGCGGCATAGATCTTGTGCGGATCATGCCCGCCGCGGTTCAGGCGCCAGATGTCCGCATCGCTCATGCGCGAGACCATTTCCAGCGCCTTGGGGTGTTTGCCGAAGAAATGCTTGCGCACGAAGGCGCCGTCGTTGGCCTTGAAGTTCTGGTACTCGCCGTCGACGGCGTCCTCCATGATCTTGCGCAGGTGCCCTTCCTTGTCGCGCGCGAGCAGCGCGTCCCAGTAGCCGCCCCAGATGAGCTTGATCACGTTCCAGCCCGAGCCGCGGAATTCGCCCTCCAGCTCCTGGATGATCTTGCCGTTGCCTCGCACCGGCCCGTCGAGCCGCTGCAGGTTGCAGTTGACGATGAAAATCAGGTTGTCGAGTTTTTCGCGGGCAGCCATGCTGATCGCGCCGAGCGATTCGGGTTCGTCCATCTCGCCGTCGCCGCAGAACACCCAGACCTTGCGGTTCTCGGTCTGCGCGTGCCCGCGCGCCTGCAGGTACTTGAGATAGCGCGCCATGTAGATCGCCTGGATCGGACCCAGGCCCATCGACACGGTCGGGAACTGCCAGTAGTCCGGCATCAGCCAAGGATGCGGATAGGAGGACACGCCCTTGCCGTCCACCTCGCGCCTGAAATCGAGCAGCTGCTCCTCGGTGAGACGGCCTTCGAGCAGCCCGCGCGCATAGATGCCGGGCGAGGAATGGCCCTGGAAATACACCAGGTCGCCGCCATGCCCCCCGTTTTTCGGATCACCCGACGGCGCGTGCCAGAAGTGGTTCTGCCCGACGCCGAACAGCGTGCCCACCGAGGCGAAGCTCGCGATGTGGCCGCCGAGTTCGTCGTCGTTCTTGTTGGCGCGCGCCACCATCACCATCGCGTTCCAGCGGCAATACGAACGAATGCGCTCTTCGAGCGCCGGGTCGCCCGGCGAGCGCTCTTCCATGTGCGCCGGGATGGTATTGACGTAGGGCGTGTGCGGACTGTAGGGCAGCGTGACGCCGGAAGTGCGCGCTTTCTCGGTCAGCTTCTCGATCAGGTAATGCGCGCGCTCGCCGCCTTCGCGTTCGAGCACCGCCTCGAGGGCGTCGAGCCATTCCTGGGTCTCGAGACTGTCAGGATCGTTTGCGGCGGGCTGCTGCGGAACGGCGGACATAGCTTTCCTCCTGCTTAAGTCTCTTGTAGAGAGCAATCGGACAGTAATGCGGGGTGATTTATAGTATGCCATGCGCGCAACACTGATCGACGGAAAATCGCTCGCCGCAACGGTGCGCGCAGCGCAAAGAAACGCCATCGACGCGCTCGCTGCCCGTGGCGTGCGTCCCGGACTCGCGGCGATCCTCGTCGGCAGCGACCCGGCCTCGCGCGTCTACGTGCGCACGAAGGCGCGCGCCTGCGAGGAGACCGGCGTGCGCTCCGAAATCCATGAATTTCCGGATGGCGTGAGCGAAAAAGCGCTGCTGGAGCGCGTGGCGCAGTTGAACGCCGATCCTCGCGTGCACGGCATATTGGTGCAGCTTCCTCTGCCGCGGCAACTTGACTCGAACCGGGTGCTCGAAGCGGTATCGCCGGCAAAGGACGTGGACGGCTTCCATGCCATGAACCTGGGGGCCCTGCTGCAGGGGCGCACCGGATTTGTCCCGGGCACCCCGGCGGGCGTGATGCGGATGCTGGAGCACGCGGGCGTGCCGCTTGCCGGCAAGAACGCGACGATCGTGGGCCGCTCGACCATCGTCGGCAAGCCGCTCGCACTGCTGCTCTTGCAAAAGGACGCCACCGTCACCATCTGCCATTCGAAGACGCGGGACCTTGCGGCGGTGACAAGGCAGGCCGACATTCTGATCGCGGCGGTCGGGCGGGCGAAACTCATCCACGCCGGCATGGTCAAACCCGGGGCCTGCGTCATCGACGTCGGTACCAACCGGCTTGCGGACGGAAAACTGGCCGGTGACGTCGACTTCGAATCGGTCAGCGCGGTCGCCGCATCGATATCGCCTGTGCCGGGTGGCGTCGGGCCGATGACCGTCGCGATGATGATCGCCAACACTGTGCGTGCAGCGGAGCTGTCAATTGGATAATCCTCTCCTCGATTTTTCGGGCTTGCCGCGGTTCTCGGCTATCCGCGCGGAGCATATCGGGCCGGCGATGGGGCGGCTGCTCGCCGAAGCGCGTACGGCGATGCGCTCCGCTGAAACTGCTCCCGCCACGTGGCAGGATTTCGTCCGGCCACTGGAAGACGCGAGCGAGCGGCTGTCGCGCGCCTGGGGGCAGGTGGAGCACCTGCACGCAGTGTTGGACAGTCCTCCATTGCGCGATGCCTACAACGCGAGCCTGCCGAAGGTGACGCAGGTCTGGACCGAGCTGGGACAGAACCAGCGCCTGTATGAAAAGTACCGTGAACTCAAGGCCGCGCCGGAATATGCGCGGCTGGCGCCGGCACGCAAGAAGCTGGTGGAAAACGCGTTGCGCGATTTCCGGCTCGGCGGCGCCGAGCTGCCCGCTGAACTCAAGCCGCGCTACGCCGCAATCCAGGAAGAACTCGCCTTGCTCTCGGCGAAGTTCTCCGAGAACGTGCTCGATGCCACCAACGCCTATTCGATCCTCATCGAGGACGAGAAACGGCTGATGGGAATTCCGGCGGACGACCTTCAGGCGGCGCGCACTGCGGCAGAAAAGGATGGAAAGCAGGGATGGAAATTCAACCTGCAGATGCCGTCCTATTTTCCGGTGATGCAGTACGCCGACGATCGCGCGCTGCGCGAGACGCTGTACCGCGAAAGCGCGACGCGCGCATCGGAGTTCGGCAAGGCGGAGCGGGACAACACGCCGCTGATCGAGCGCATCCTCAAGCTGCGCAAGGAAGACGCCGCGCTGCTCGGCTACGCCAACTACGCGGAGGTGTCGCTGGTGCCGAAAATGGCGCAAACGCCCCGCCAGGTGAGCGACTTCCTGCGCGACCTGGCGGCGCGCGCCCGCCCCTTTGCCGAACGCGACCTCGCCGAACTGCGCAGCTTCGCGAAGGACGAACTCGGAATTGAAACACTCGAATCCTGGGATCTCGCCTACGCCTCTGAGAAGCTGCGCGCGAAGCGCTACGCCTTCTCGGATAACGAGGTCAAGCAGTACTTCCCCGAGACGCAGGTGCTGCCGGGAATGTTCCAGTTGGTGCAGAACCTGTACCAGATCACGATTGCCGAAAGCAAAGCCGAAACCTGGAGCGAGGACGTCCGCTTCTTCGACATGCGCAACGCCGGCGGTGAGTTGATCGGCCGGTTCTACCTCGATCTTTACGCGCGCGACACCAAGCGCGGCGGCGCTTGGATGGACGGCGCCATTTCGCGCCGGCGGCACGAGACGGGCATCCAGGTGCCGGTCGCCTACCTGAACTGCAACTTTTCGGGCCCCGTGGGCGGCAAGCCGGCCCTCTTCACGCACGACGACGTCATCACGCTGTTCCACGAGTTCGGCCATGGCCTGCACCACCTGCTCACGCGCGTCGAGGACCTCGGTGTTGCCGGCATCAACGGCGTCGAGTGGGACGCGGTCGAACTGCCCAGCCAGTTCATGGAAAATTTCTGCTGGGAGTGGGAAGTGCTCAAACACCTGGCCCGCCATGCGGACACCGGCGCTTCGCTGCCGCGCGCGCTCTACGACAAAATGGTCGCGGCAAAGAATTTCCAGTCGGGACTCGCCACGCTGCGGCAGATCGAATTTGCGCTGTTCGACATGCGCCTGCACTCGGACTTCGAGCCAGGCCGCGCGGTGCTCGAGCTGCTGGACGAGGTGCGCCGCGAGGTGGCGGTGATGGCGCCGCCGGCATGGAACCGTTTTCCCAACAGCTTCTCGCACATCTTCGCGGGAGGCTACGCTGCCGGTTACTACAGTTACAAATGGGCCGAAGTGCTTTCAGCCGACGCCTACAGCGCGTTCGAGGAAGTACGCAACGCCAAGGGCATTCTCGACGAGGGGACCGGACGGCGTTTTCGTGACGAAATACTCGCCGTGGGCGGCAGCCGGCCGGCGGCCGATTCCTTTCGCGCCTTCCGCGGGCGCGAACCGCGCGTCGACGCCCTGCTCCGGCACAGCGGCATGATTCCCGCGTAGTGGTCCGGCCGCGCCGCGCATGAAGCTTGCGACCTGGAACGTAAACTCGCTCAAGGTCCGCCTGCCGCATCTGACCGATTGGCTCGCGCAAGCACAGCCGGACGTGCTGTGCCTGCAGGAACTCAAGCTCGAAGATGCGAAATTTCCGCGCGCCGAACTGGAAGCTGCGGGCTACAACTGCGCTTTCTCGGGGCAGAAGACCTACAACGGCGTGGCGCTCCTTGCGCGCTCGCCGCTACTCGAGGTGAGCGCCGGAATCGCGGATTTCCAGGATGAGCAGAAGCGCGTCCTTGCCGCCACGGTGGATGGCGTACGCGTGATCTGCGTCTACTGCCCCAACGGACAGGCCGTGGGATCGGAAAAATACGCATACAAGCTGCGCTGGTTCGCCGCACTCGGGCACTACGTCGCCGCGGAATCGGCGCGCCACCCGCTCCTCGCGCTCGCTGGGGATTTCAACGTCGCGCCGGAGGACCGCGATGTGCACGATCCCAAGGCCTGGGAAGACCAGGTGCTCGTTTCCGAACCCGAACGCACTGCATGGCGCGCGCTGATCGCCCTCGGCCTCACGGACACGTTCCGCCTTTTCGAGCAGCGGGAGAAGATTTTCTCCTGGTGGGACTACCGCATGCTGGGGTTCAGGCGCAACGCGGGCCTGCGCATCGACCACGTCCTTGTGTCAGCCGAGCTGGCGCGACGTTGCGTCGCGAGCAGCGTGGACAAGGCGCCGCGCAAGCTCGAGCGGCCTTCAGATCACGCGCCCGTGATCGCCGAGTTTTCCTGAAAAGAGACCTGATCAGTCGATCAGGTCGTAGGCGGGCAGGGTCAGGAACTCGATGTAGTCGCCCGTGACGATTTTCTCGAACAGCGCGGCGGCAGCTTCGTACTTCCCCGATGCCCAGCCTGCCTCGCCCAGATGGGCCCTGACCTTGGGCAGTTCTTCCTGCAGCAGGGTGCGCACCAGATCCGCGCTCACCTTGCGACCGTCGGCCAGCTTGCCCTTGTCCGAGCGGATCCACTGCCAGATCTGCGAGCGGGAAATCTCCGCAGTGGCCGCGTCTTCCATCAGATTGAATACCGGTACGCAACCATTGCCCGCGAGCCAGGCACCAAGGTACTGGATGCCCACGGAGATGTTTTTGCGCAGGCCGGCCTCGGTAATCGGCGCTTCGGGCTTGAAATCGAGCAGGTCCCCGGCGTGCACGGCGACATCCGGGCGCTGGCGCGTGTACTGATTCGCCTGCGGCATGTGCTGGTCGAATATCTCCTTCGCGATCGGCACCAGCGCCGGATGGGCGACCCAGGTGCCGTCGCAGCCGTCGGTCACTTCGCGCAGCTTGTCCTGGCGCACTTTTTCCATTGCTGCCTCGTTCGCGGCCGGATCGTTCTTGATCGGGATCTGTGCCGCCATGCCGCCCATCGCGGGGGCGCCGCGACGATGGCAGGTCTTGACCAGGGCGAGCGCGTAGGCGCGCATGAAGGGCGCGGTCATCGTCACCTGGGAGCGATCCGCGAGGCAGAAATTCTTGTTGGAGCGGAATTTCTTGATGCAGGAAAAAATGTAGTCCCAGCGGCCGATGTTGAGGCCCGCCGAATGATCCTTGAGTTCCCAGAGGAACTCGTCCATCTCGAAGGCGGCAACCACCGTCTCGATGAGGCAGGTGGCTTTGATGGTCCCCGTCGGCAAGCCGAGCGCGTCCTGCGTAAAAACGAAGATCTCGTTCCACAATCTGGCTTCGAGGTGCGATTCCATCTTCGGCAGATAGAAGTACGGCCCGGATCCCCGCGCCAGCAACTCCTTCGCGTTGTGGAAGGCGAGCAGCGCGAAATCGAATATCCCGCCCGCGACCGGCCGGCCGTCGACGCTGACGTGCTTTTCGTCCAGGTGCCAGCCGCGCGGCCGCGGGATCAGCACCGCAGTCTTGTCGTTGAGGCGGTATTGCTTGCCGTTCTGCTCCAGCGAAATGGTGCGGCGCACCGCATCGCGTATGTTGATCTGCCCGTCGATCATGTTGAACCAGGTCGGGCAATTGGCGTCTTCGAAATCCGCCATGAAAGTCGAGGCGCCGCAGTTGAGGGCGTTGATCACCATCTTGCGGTCGGTCGGGCCGGTGATTTCGACGCGACGGTCGAGCATGTCGGCCGGCTGCGGCGCGACCTGCCAGTCGGAGTCGCGGATGGTTTTCGTCTCGGGCAAAAAGTCGGGCAGCGCGCCCGCGTCGAACCGTTCTTGCCGTTGCGCGCGCCGCGCCAGCAGCTCCTGGCGACGCGCATCGAAACGCCGATGCAGATTCGCCACCAGCGCGAGCGCTTCCGGCGTCAGGATTTGCGCGAATTCAGGTGTAATCCGGCCCGAAATGGAAACACCTTGTGGGAACGGACTCGACATATGCATTGGACCATTCTAAGGACGGGAATGGCGCATCGCAACATGATCTGTGCTGTGTTGCCAGATTGCAGCCTAAAACCGGCGAGAGTAGGCTGACCTCCCGTAGTGCGGGTCACTATTTCACATTATGAAAAAGTCACATAACGTCCTCATCTTCGGCGCCTCCTATGGTTCTCTGCTGGCGACCAAATTGTTGCTTGCCGGGCACAACGTGAATCTGGTTTGCCAGCCCCTCGAGGTCGAGCTGTTCAACAAGGAAGGCGCCATCGTGCGCATGCCCGTCAAGGGCCGCGAAGGCCTGGTCGAAGTCAGTACGCGCAAGCTGCCGGGCAAGCTTTCCGCGTGCACGCCAGCCGACGCGCGCCTCGCGGGCTACGACCTCGTGGTTCTCGGCATGCAGGAACCGCAATACCGTTCACCCGGGGTGCGCGAACTGCTCGATGCGGTCGCCAAAGCGAAACTGCCCTGCATGTCGATCATGAACATCCCGCCGCTGCCCTACCTGGCGCGGATTCCAGGCCTGTCGATGGCGCCGCTGCGCGATTGCTTCACCGATCCAGCCGTGTGGGACAGCTTCGACCCCGCTTGCGTGACGCTGTGCAGCCCCGATCCGCAGGCCTTTCGCCCGCCCGAAGAGAAGCTGAACGTGCTGCAGGTGCGGCTGCCGACCAACTTCAAGGCGGCGCGATTCGATTCGGCCGCGCACACCGCGATCCTCAGGCGGCTCGAAGCCGACATCGAGGCCGCGCGCTTCGAGGGCATCGAGTTGCCGGTCAAGCTGAAGGTGCACGATTCGGTATTCGTGCCGCTGGCGAAATGGGCCATGCTGCTCGCGGGCAACTACCGCTGCATCCTGGGCGACGGCATCCGTCCCATCAAGGAGGCGGTGCATTCCGACCCCGACGCTTCGCGCTCGGTCTACAACTTCGTGGTGAAGCTTTGCGTCTCGCTCGGCGCCAACGAAAAAGACCTGGTGCCTTTCGAGAAATACGCGGCCGCTGCGCAGTCGCTCCTCACACCCTCGTCCGCCGCACGGGCTGTGGCGGCGGGAGCCCCGAACATCGAACGCACTGATCGCCTGGTGAAAGCGATCGGCGCTCAAAAGGGCATGCGTTCCCCCGCGGTAGACGAAATCGTAGCAATCGTGGACGCGCGCCTGGAAGCCAACCGGAAAAAGTAGACCTCAATCGTCGGCGTCGCCGATGCCGAGCTCCTGTATTTTGCGCGAGATGGTGTTGCGTCCCATGCCCAGCAGGTTGGCCGCTTCGATCCTGCGGCCGCCGGTCCGCGCCAGCGCCTTGGCAATCAGCGAGCGCTCGAACTGGCGCGAGAGTTGATCGAGCACGCCAGTTTCGCCGCGTGCGAGGCGCCGCTCGACTTCCTGCTCCAGCGCCGCGATCCAGTCCGGGGCCGGCCCCTGGCCAGCGCTCGCCGGCTCGCCTCGCAGTTCCACCGGCAGGTCCGCGATCCCGATCGCCTGCCCCGGCGCCATAACGGTAAGCCAGTGACAGAGGTTCTCCAGTTGACGCACGTTGCCCGGGAAATCCATGCGCGAGAGCTGAGCAAGCACTTCGTCCGAGAGGCGCTTGGGCTCGACACCCAGTTCTCTTGCGCTCTTGGCGAGGAAATGGCGCGCCAGCAAGGGGATGTCTTCGCGGCGCTCGCGCAAAGACGGGATGCGTACCCGGATCACGTTTACCCGGTGGTAAAGATCTTCACGGAATGCGCCATCGCGCACGCGGCTTTCCAGATCCTGGTGCGTCGCGGCGATTACCCGCACGTTCGTCTTGAGCTGCTGGTGGCCGCCAACCCGGTAGAAGGTGCCATCGGCTAGCACGCGCAGCAGCCGTGTCTGCAATTCGGCCGGCATGTCGCCAATCTCGTCGAGAAACAACGTGCCGCCTTCGGCCTGCTCGAAAGGGCCACGCCGCAAGGCCTGCGCGCCGGTGAAGGAGCCGCGCTCATGGCCGAAGAGCTCCGACTCGAGCAGGTCCTTCGGCATCGCAGCGGTATTGATGGCGACGAACGGCTTCGACATGCGGGTGCTGTGCCGGTGCAGGGCACGCGCGACCAATTCCTTGCCGGTGCCCGATTCGCCCGTAATGAGCACAGTTGCACTCGACTGCGAGAGCCGCCCGATGGCGCGGAACACTTCCTGCATCGCCGGCGCCTGGCCCAATATCTCCTGCAACTCGCCCGCCGGTTCGAGCGCTGCCTGCTCGCGCTGGCTCTCGTCCAGCGCACGGCGAATCAGTTCCACCGCCTGGTCGACATCGAATGGCTTTGGCAGGTACTCGTAGGCGCCGCCCTGGAACGCGGCGACCGCGGAATCCAGGTCGGAGTACGCGGTCATCACGATCACCGGCACCGAGGGATGCTTTTTCTTCACCTCCTGCAACAGTTCGATGCCCGATTGGCCCGGCATGCGGATATCCGAGATGAGCACCTGCGGCGGGCCGTCGGCAAGCGCATCGAGCGCTTCGCGTGCGGAAGCGAAGGAGTGGTACGAGATACCCTCGCGGCTGAGTGCCTTCTCGAACACCCAGCGGATCGAGCGGTCGTCGTCGACGATCCAGACCGGCTTCATGCTAACGGCAGCAATAGCGTGAATATGGTTCTTCCCGGGCGGCTCTCGAACTCGACTACACCGCCATGATTTTGTATGTAGGTCTGCACCAACGCGAGGCCAATGCCGCTCCCCCCCTCTCGCCCCGAAACGAGCGGATTGAAGACGCGGTCGCGAATCTCTTCGGGCACGCCTGGCCCGTCGTCAATCACTTGCAATTCCAATGCCAGCTTGCAGCGCCGCCGGGCTATGGTCACCTGGCGGGCCGCCCGTGTGCGCAGGACGATGCTGCCGCCGCGGCCGCCATTGGCTCCTGAAAGGAGCGCCTGGGCGGCGTTGCGGACCACGTTAAGGGACGCCTGGATAAGCTGTTCCACGTCTCCCACCAGGTCCGGGACGCTTGGATCGTAGTTGCGCAGCACCGAGATACCCTCGGGGAATTCGGCGTGCACCAGGCTGCGGACGCGCTCCAGCACCTCGTGAATATTCACCGCCCCGAGCTGCACCGTGCGTTGCGGAGCCAGCAAACGATCCAGCAGCACCTGCAGCCGGTCGGCCTCCTTGATGATCACCTGCGTGTATTCCCGCAATTCGGGCCGCTCGAGCTCGTGCTCGAGCAGCTGCGCCGATCCGCGCAGGCCGCCCAGCGGGTTCTTGATCTCGTGCGCCAGATTGCGCAGCAGCTCCCGGGTGGTCTCCTGCTGGTCGAGCAGGCGTGCCTCGCGCTCGAGGCGCAACTGCTCCCGGATCGGCCGCAGTTCGACCAGCAGGGGCGCACCGACAACTTCGATCGGCGCAACCACGCACGACAGGGGCAAGGGCTCCCGCCCAGGCCGCTCATAACTCACGGTCTGCGCCCGGTAGCTCCAATGCACCGCCAGCGCCTCCTCCAGCATCTTCCTGAGCGGCGGACCGTCCGTGAACAACGCAGGAAACGGCTGGCCGATGAGGGTCTTCGCCCCGGCGCCCAGCAGGTTCTCGGCAGCGGGATTCGTATAGCGTACGACGTACTCGCCATCGAGAACGGCGACTGCGGTGGCGAGCAGTTCAAGCCCGGAAAAACCGGCTGGATTCGCTACGGCCATGGGCCGGGTCGGCGCAAAGTCAGCGCGAAAGGTTGGTGAGTTCGCGCTTCAGAGCTTCGACGTTCTTCTCGTGGACCTCCACCGTGTCCTGGTACGGCTTCAGCCGCTCGAGCACCTTGGCGTAATTGCTCTCGTTGCCGCTGCGGATCGACTCCTGTTCGGCGAGCTTCTTCTTCGCGTCGGCGAGCATCGACTCTTCCTGGTTAAGCTCCTTCGCGATGGTGTCTCTCTGCTTGGCCTTGGAGGCGACGCGATCGGAGGCGGACTCCTTCGGAAAACCGGCTGGCGATGGCGATTTGGCGCCGGGCTTTGCCGGCGCCGGCACTATCGTCACGCGCTCCTGGGTAACGATCTTGCAGTCCTTCCCGATCGTCTCTGCCTTCACATTGGTCAGCGTCGTCCGCCCGGTTGCATCTTTGCAGTTCCAGGTGGTCTGCACTTCCGTCTGCGCGGACGCCGGCCCGACAGCTAGCACGCTGAGCATCAGAACGAGCAGTGCACCGATCCGTTGCATGGCAAGAATGAGACTCAAATCGAGGCGCTAAGTCTATGCCACAAATAGGGTTTTCTCAAATTCAACCTGCAAATAAAAAGGACGGGCCAAAGACCCGTCCTTCCTTTAACGCCTCAGCCTGCCGACGGATTAGGAGCTGTAGTACATGTCGAACTCGACCGGATGGGTCGTCATGCGGAAGCGCCTGATTTCGTCTTGCTTGAGGGCGATGTAAGCCTCGAGCGTGTCCTCGTCGAACACGCCGCCCTTGGTCAGGAAGGCGTGGTCCTTCTTCAGGCACTCGAGCGCCTCCTCGAGCGAAGCGCAGACCTGCGGCACCTTCGCCGCCTCTTCGGGGGGCAGGTGGTACATGTCCTTGTCGATCGGGTCTCCGGGGTGGATTTTGTTCTGCACCCCGTCCAGGCCCGCCATCAGCATCGCTGCAAACGCCATGTAGGAGTTCGCCGTCGGATCCGGAAAACGCACCTCGACGCGACGCGCCTTCGGGCTCGAAACGTACGGAATGCGGCACGAGGCCGAGCGGTTCTTCGCCGAGTACGCAAGATTGATCGGCGCCTCGAACCCGGGTACCAGCCGCTTGTACGAGTTGGTGCCGGGATTGGTGATCGCGTTGAGCGCCTTGGCGTGCTTGATGATGCCGCCGATGTAATGCAGCGCGAACTCCGACAGTCCCGCATACAGATTGCCCGCGAAGAGGTTGTTGCCGCCCTTCCACACCGACTGGTGCACGTGCATGCCCGAGCCGTTGTCGCCAACCACGGGCTTGGGCATGAAGGTCGCCGTCTTGCCGTAGGACGCGGCGACGTTCCACACCGTGTACTTGAGGATCTGCATCCAGTCCGCGCGCTGCACCAGCGGCGCGAAGCGCGTGCCGATTTCGCATTGACCCATCGCGCCCACCTCGTGGTGGTGCACTTCGACTCCGACGCCCTGCTGCTCGAGCGCGATGCACATCGCATTGCGGATGTCCTGCAGCGTGTCGGCGGGCGGGACGGGAAAATAGCCGCCCTTCACCGGCGCGCGGTGCGCCATGTTGCCCGACTCGTAGTCGATCCCGGTGGACCAGGGTGCTTCCTCGGATTTGATCTTGACGAAGCAGCCCGACATGTCCACATTCCAGGTCACGCCGTCGAAAATGAAGAACTCTGGCTCGGGACCGAAGTAGGCGACGTCGCCCAGGCCTGTCGATTTCAGGTACGCCTCGGCGCGCCTCGCGATCCCGCGCGGGCAACGGTTGTAGGGCTTGCCGTCGCCCGGCTCGATGACATCGCAGTTGATATTGAGCACCGCTTCGTCGGTGAACGGATCCATGCGCGCGGTGCCGGCGTCCGGAAAGAGCAGCATGTCGGAGGCCTGGATTCCCTTCCAGCCCGCGATGGACGAGCCGTCGAAAGCGTGTCCGTCGGTGAACTTGTCCTTGGTGAACATTTTCGCCGGCACGGATACGTGCTGCTCCTTGCCGCGCGTGTCAGCGAAGCGGATGTCGACGAACTTTACTTCCTTGTCTTTGATCAGCTTCAATACGTCATCGGGCGTCATCGCCATTGCAAATCTCCCCAGTGGTCATAGATAGGACGGGCTGGGCGAACCAGCCGGAGCTGCCTACCTGAGCAGAATCCGTGCCAAACGCCCTCAGCATGGCCAGCCCCTCCCCTGGCCAAGTTGGTGCGATTCTACCCGACGAATTTGCACTCCGATGGTGCGCGACGGGCTCCGCGGCACCAATCCGGTGCCGCCATTCCGCGATCTATAATCGGCATGATGAAAGACCTGAAAAAAGCTGGCCGGGAACGCGGCAAGACCATGAAGCTCACCTACGCGGGCGCGCTGCTGCCGCGCGAGGCCCATGCGCTCATGCAGGCAGGAGCAAAACTCGTGGACGTCCGCACCCAGGCGGAGCTGGATTTCGTCGGCTCGGTGGCGGGCAGCGTCGCGGTGGAGTGGAACAGCTATCCAGAGGGCCGGCGCAATCCGGACTTCCTCGCGCAACTGGCGGACCTGGTTTCCCAGGACGAGCCGGTCATGTTCATCTGCCGCTCGGGCGTACGCTCGCACCACGCCGCGATCGCGGCGACGCAGGCCGGCTGGAAAGAATGCTTCAACGTGCTCGAGGGATTCGAGGGCGACCGGGACGCCGATCATCATCGCAGCACCGTCGGCGGCTGGCGCAAGGCCGGGCTGCCGTGGGTGCAAAGCTGAAAGGGCCGGGCTGAACCACCGGCGTAGCTGCCTAACTTCGGCCGCCCTTGTTTGCAGCCTTGCGCGGTAGCGGCAGCGCGGTCTGGTATTTCACCTGCTTGAGCGCGAAGCTCGACTTGATGTTGCCTACGCCTGGCACACGGGAAAGAAAGTCGACGATAAACCGCTCGAGCGCCTGCATGTCCGGCACTACAACGCGCAGCAGATAGTCTGCGTCTCCGGTCATGAGGTAACACTCCATGACTTCGGGCCTCTCACCCATCGCCTTCTCGAAGGTGTTGAGCGCGTGCTCGACCTGCTTTTCCAGGCGCACCTGGATGAACACGCTCACCGTAAGACCGAGCTTGAGCGGATCCAGCAGCGCCACATAGCGCCGGATCAGTCCGCTCTTTGCCAGTTTTCGCACCCGCGCCAGGCAAGGCGACGGCGAGAGATGGACCGCAGCCGCCAACTCGACGTTGCTTGCGCGCGCATGGTTCTGCAGGTAAGCGAGTAGTTCGTAATCTTTCGTATCCAACACCTGTTGCGGCATATCGTGCCTCATTTTATTAACCTCCAAGCAGTTTATATCGATCCTGGCTCACAAACCTGGCTGATTCGCAATACCCTGCCGGACCGCAAGCGGTAGCATTTCGCATGACCGACCTGTCCCAAACTGCCGCGTCCTGGCGCGTCAGCCCGCCCGACGCAGATCCTGTCGAAACCCGCGAATGGCTTGAAGCCTTCGACGCAC
Organism: Nitrosomonadales bacterium; assembly: GCA_005240145.1. Taxonomy (GTDB): domain Bacteria; phylum Pseudomonadota; class Gammaproteobacteria; order Burkholderiales; family SG8-39; genus RBG-16-66-20. The sequence continues at coordinate 41,283 of SBAS01000075.1, forward strand.
TTGTCGCCGCCGAGGGCCGCGAGCGCGCGACATTTCTCCTGCGCAAGCTGCACGAGCATGCGCGCGCACGACGCGTGCCGCTGCCGACGGTACTCAATACTCCTTACTGCAATAGCGTGTCTCTCGCCGAGCAGCCGCTATACCCCGGCAATTTGGAACTGGAGCAGCGCCTAGGTGCGCTGGTGCGCTGGAACGCGCTCGCGATGGTGGTGCGAGCCAACCGCGCCCACGCCGAACTGGGCGGGCACATCGCGAGCTACGCCTCGGCCGCGGACCTGTTCGAAGTCGGCTTCAACCATTTCTTTCGCGGCGGAGCGCGGGGGGATCTCATCTACTTCCAGCCGCATTCCGCGCCCGGCGTGTATGCCCGTGCGTTTCTGGAAGGAAGGCTTAGCCAGGAGAACCTCGCGAATTATCGGCGCGAGGTAGGTGGTCAAGGATTGTCGTCGTACTGCCATCCATGGCTGATGCCGGACTTCTGGCAGTTTCCGACTGGTTCGATGGGGCTTGGGCCGCTCAGCGCCATTTACCAGGCGCGATTCCTGCGCTATCTGGACCACCGCGGTCTGGCGGCCACCGCCGGCCGGAAGGTCTGGGCCTTCGTCGGCGACGGCGAAATGGACGAGCCCGAATCGCTCGCCGGCCTTTCCCTCGCGGCGCGCGAAGGCCTCGATGACCTGATTTTCGTCGTCAATTGCAATCTGCAGCGCCTGGATGGCCCGGTGCGCGGCAACGGCTCCATCGTGCAGGAGCTGGAGGGTTTGTTCGCCGGCGCCGGCTGGAATGTGGTCAAGCTTTTGTGGGGTAGCGACTGGGATTCGCTCTTCGCGCGCGATGTGGACGGCGTGCTGCTCAAGCGGCTGCACGAAACCGTGGACGGGGAGTTCCAGACTTACGCCGCCACCGACGGCCGCTTCAACCGCGAACGTTTCTTCAACAAGTACCCGGAGTTGCAGGCACTGGTGGCACATATGTCGGACGAGGACATCGACCGGCTGCGGCGCGGCGGGCACGATATGGTGAAAATTCATGCCGCCTACGCGACGGCTCACGCTCACCGCGGCCAACCCACGGTGATTCTCGCGCAGACCAAGAAGGGCTACGGCATGGGCCACTGGGGCCAGGGCAAAATGGGCACGCATCAGCAGAAAAAGCTGGACGACAAGGCGCTGCGCGCGTTTCGCGACCGCTTTGCCCTGCCGATCTCTGACGCTGATGTCGCGCAGCTGCGCTTCATTCACCCCGGCGACGAGAGCCCCGAGATCCGTCACCTGCACGCCTGCCGCCAGAAGCTCGGCGGCTACCTGCCTGTGCGTAGGGCGAACACGCAGCCGCTTGCCGTGCCGCCGCGCAGCGCGTATGCGCGCATGCTGGAAGGATCGCACGGCCGTGAGCAGTCCACCACGATGATTTTCGTGCAACTGCTCGCGCAGCTGCTGAAAAACGAGGCGATCGGCAAGCGCATCGTGCCGATCGTCGCCGACGAGGCGCGCACCTTTGGCATGCAGACGCTGTTCCGTCAGGTCGGCATTTACTCTTCGCTCGGACAGCTCTACCAGCCCGAGGATCACGAGGAGTTGCTCTACTACCGCGAGGCGCGCGACGGGCAGATCCTCGAGGAAGGCATCTCCGAGGCGGGCGCAATGGCTTCGTGGACTGCGGCGGCAACCGCCTATTCCGCCCACGGCACGCCAATGCTGCCGTTCTACATCTTCTACTCGATGTTCGGCTTCCAGCGCGTCGGGGACCTCATCTGGGCGGCGGCGGATTCGCGTGCGCGTGGTTTTTTGATCGGCGCTACTGCCGGTCGCACCACGCTCGCGGGCGAAGGGCTACAGCACCAGGATGGGAGTTCGCATCTGGTCGCGGCTACGATTCCGAATTGCCGCGCCTACGACCCCTGCTTCAGCTACGAACTCGCGCTGATCGTTGAGGACGGCACTCGCCGCATGCTCGAAGCGCGCGAGGATATCTTCTACTACCTGACGGTGATGAACGAGAACTACGCACATCCGGCGATGGCCGCCGGTGCCGAGGAAGGCATCCTCAAGGGGATGTATCAGTTCCGCAAATCGGCGCATGCCGCGCGCCCGC
>SBAS01000011.1 GCA_005240145.1 Nitrosomonadales bacterium
GATTGAAGTTCCCGTGAAATCGAAATGAGTCGATCGCACATGTCCAGGTTGAGCGCGTTGCGACTTTCCGGGCGGTTGAGGGTGAGCGTCGCCACGCCGGAGGCGAGCTTCCGCACGCCGGAAGCGCTGCGTGGCACCGTCGGCGCGACGCAACGCCTGCCGCGCATCCTCGGCAAGCGCCTTGCCAAGGACCTGATGTTCACCGGCCGTACGCTCAGCGCGGAGGAGGCCAGAGACGCGGGCCTGGTAGCGAGACTGGTTTCGGGGTCGGAATTGGAGACAACATTGAAGGAAATAACAAAAACAATCCTAGACGCGCCGCAGCAGTCGCTCCGCCTCGCCAAGCGCTGCATCGACAAGAGCGTCGAACTGGATCCGCAGGGCGCGCTGGCCCTCGAGACCGCCGCGATCGAAGAACAACTCGCGAGCGGCAGCTGGATGGGCAAAAAGTGACCTGGCGGCCGAAAGTCCTGGGGGATTTTCTACTCGAACGGGCTTCGAATCGCGAAGCGCTGGTTACGCTTACTGCACGGTACTCCTATAAAGACCTGCTTGAAAAGGCCAGGCAAGCTGCCGGTGCGATGCAGGCCCTGGGCATCGGCAAGGGCGACCGCGTCGCGATCCTGATGCCGAACGGCGAGCAGTGGCTCTCGCTCTTCTACGGCGCGGCGCTGATCGGCGCGGTGACGGTGCCGGTGAATACGCGCTTCAAGGCCGCCGAGATCGATTTCTGCCTGAAGCAGTCCGGCGCCAAGGCGCTGTTTTATTCGCCTTCTTTTTTAAGCATCAACTTCAAGAAAATGATCGAAGAACTAAAATTCGATCTGTCTGTAGAGATCACGGCAGCCTTGAAGGGCAAGTACACGCCGGTCGAGGTCAAACCTGACGACCTGCTGCTCATTCAGTTCACCTCCGGCACCACCGCCTATCCCAAGGGCGTGATGCTCACGCACGACAGCATGCTGCGCAACGCCTGGGCCGCGGGCACCCGGATCGGCGTGCGCGCGGAGGACCGCTACTTCAACTGCCGGCCGTTCTTCCACGTCGGCGGCTCCACGCTCTCCGCGCTGATGTCGCTCGTGTTCGGCTGCTGCCTTGCGACGCTGCCGACATTCGAGGCAAGGGCGGCGCTGGAAATGCTCGAGCACGAACGCTGCACGCTCATTTCCGGCAACGACACCATCTTCCAGATGCTGATGGGCCACGAGGATCTCGCCCGGCGCAGGCTCTCGTTGCGCGGCGGCTGGGCGGCGGCCGGGCCGCAGACCATGCAGGCGATCATCGACAAGCTGGGCATGAAAGCAGTGTGCGCGGCCTACGGCCTGTCCGAAGCCTCGCCCAATGTGGTGATGAGCGACTGGCGCGATGCCGAGGAACTTCGTGTTGCGGGATTGGCGCGTCCGCTTCCCGGCGTTGAAATCAGGATTTCAGGCCAAAGAGAAATTCAAGTGCGCGGCTGGAGCGTGATGCAGGGCTACTGCAACAACCCGGAAGCCACGGCGAACGCCTTCACCGCAGACGGCTGGCTGCGCACCGGCGACCTGGGCGAACTGACCGCGGACGGCCGCCTGCGTATGGTGGGGCGCCTGAAAGACGTGTTTCGCGTCGGCGGCGAGAACGTCGCGCCGGCGGAAGTGGAGGAGGTGCTGCTCGCACACCCCGCGATCGAGACTGCACAGGTTGTCGGTGTTCCGGATGCGAGGCTTGGCGAAGTGCCTTGCGCCTACGTGAAATTGAAGACGGGGTTTTCCGTTTCTGCCGAGGAAATACTTTCCTTCGTAAAACAGAAATCAGCCAATTTCCGCGTGCCGCGCTACTTGCGCATCGTCGGGGATTTCGAAGCCATCGGCATGACCGCGAGCGGCAAGGTGCAGAAGGCGAAGCTGCGGGAACATGCCTTGAAGGAATTCGGCCTCTGAGCGCTGCATGAGCAGCCGCGCGGTCGTGGTCCTCTCGCTGGCAGGCTTCGCCAGCGCTGCGGCGCAGCGTGCCGCGGATCCGCTGCTGCCGCTGCTCGCCGAATCCTTCGGCACCACCGCCGGCGGCGCCTCTGCGGTCATGACCTCCTTCGCCATCGCCTACGGCGCGCTGCAACTGGTCAACGGACCGATCGGCGACCGCATCGGCAAATACCGCATGGTGTTCTGGGTCACCGCCATCTCGGCGGCCGGCAATCTCGCCTGCGCGCTCGCGCCCACGCTGCCGCTGCTCGTGCTCGCGCGCTTCGCGAGTGGCGCCACCGTTGGGGCCATCGTGCCTCTCGCCATGGCATGGATCGGCGACGCCGTGCCGTACGAGAAACGCCAGCCGGTGCTCGCGCGGTTCCTCATCGGCACCATGACGGGCGGAGCGGTCGCCACCACGGCTTCCGGCGTGCTCGGCGAACACTATGGATGGCAATCCATCTTCTACGTGCTGGCCGGACTTTATGTCGCGGCCGCCGTACTCCTCCACCTGGAGTTGCGCTCCAATCCGGCGACGCAGGCGCAGGCGAGGTCGCGCGATCCGATGCTGCAGGCTTTCCCGCGGATGTTCGGCCTTACGCGCAACCCCTGGGTGCGTGTGGTGCTCTTCACGGTGTTCGTCGAGGGTGCGCTTTCATATGGCGGGCTCGCCTTCGCCGCGTACCACGGCCACTACGCGCTCGGTCTGAGCGTGGCGGGCAGCGGCCTGCTGGTCGCCTCCGCCGCGCTCGGCGGATTGATTTACGCCGCCGTGGCGGGCCGCCTGGTGCCGCGCCTGGGCGAGCGGGGGCTGGTGATCGGCGGCGGCCTGCTGCTCTGCGCCGGGCTGCCGGGATTCGCCGTCGCGCCGAGTGCGCTCTGGGCGGTTCCCTGCCTGATGGCGCAGGGCATGGGTCTTTACATGATGCACAACACGCTGCAGGTGCACGCGACGCAGATGGCGCCGGACTCGCGCGGCGCGGCGCTGGCGCTGTTCGCGTTCTGCCTTTTCACCGGCCAGTCGCTGGGCGTCTGGCTGGCCTCGCTGATGGTGGACGCGCGCGGCACCGTGCCGGTTTTCCTCGCTGCCGGGGCCGGCCTGGTCGCGCTTGCCTTTTTCTTCCAGCGGCGGCTGGCGGGGCGTCGAATAAGATAGCGCGATGGACAACGAGACCCTGAGCCTGCTACGCGAAAGCATCCGGCGCTTCGTCGAAAAGGAAGTGATGCCGAAGGCGCGGGCCTGGGAAGAGCAGGGCTTCGTGCCGCGTGAATTGCTGCGCGAGATGGGCAAATTGGGATTCCTCGGCTTACGCTACGCCGAGGAGTTTGGCGGCGGCGGAATGGACGCGCGTGCCACCGCCATGCTCGCCGAGGAGCTTGGCCGTTCCACGTTCGGCGGCTTCGCCATCACGGTCCTCGTGCATACCGACATGGCTTCGCCGCACCTGGTCAACGCCGGCTCACCCGAGCAGATCAAACGGTACCTGCCGCGCATCGTCTCGGGCGAGCTGATCACCGCGGTCGGTATCACCGAACCCGACGCCGGCTCGGACGTGAAGTCGATCCGCACCAGCGCGCGCCGCGATGGCGGCGACTGGGTATTGCGCGGCTCGAAGATGTTCATCACCAACGGTGCGCTTGCCGATATCTGCTTCGTCGCCGCGAAGACCGATCCGGCCGCCGGCTCGCGGGGCATCTCGATGTTCATCGTCGAGAAGGGGATGCGGGGCTATGCGGTCGGCCGCAAGCTCGACAAGATGGGCTGGCGCTCTTCGGATACGGCCGAACTGGTGTTCGACGAGTGCCGCGTGCCCGCGGCCAACCTGCTGGGCGAGGAAGGCAGGGGCTTCTACGCGGTGATGAAGAACTTCCAGAACGAGCGCATCGCCATCGCCGCCATGACGATGGGCGAAGCGGCGCGCGCCATCGAGCTCACGCTCGAGTACGTGCGCACGCGCAAGGCCTTCGGCGCGCCGCTCTGGGACAAGCAGGCGATCCGGCAGCGCCTCTCGATGCTCGCAGCGAAAGTCGAAGCCGGCCGGCAGCTCGTGCTGCATGCCGCCTCGCTCGATGCGCAGGGCCGGGACTGCGTGAAGGAAGTGTCCATGGCCAAGGCCTACTGCGCCGAGACGCTCAACGACGTGGTCTACGACTGCCTGCAGTTCCATGGCGGCTTCGGCTACATCAAGGAATCCGCCATCGAGCGCATGTACCGCGACGCGCGCGTGCAGTCCATCGGCGGCGGCGCCACCGAGGTGATGCTCGAAGAGGTGGCGAAAAGGCTCTAGAAACCCAGCTTCGCCTGCGCGCCGACGAAGAGGGCGCGGCCCGGTGCGGGTTCGTAGAAGCGGCCGTTGGCGTCGTTGACGATGACCGAGCCGGCGTAGCGCTTGTCGCCCAGGTTGTCGATGCGCAGGAATTCCCTGAAGCTCCAGCCGCCCGAGCGCTGGGTGAAACCCAGGGCGAGATTGGCGACGGTGTAGCCGTCGGCGTATTCGCTGTTGAGGTCGTTCACCGCGATGCGGCTCTTGCGCAGCACTTCCAGCGCGGCACTGAATCCCGAAACGGGCTCGCGCCAGCGCAATTCGGCGTACAGGTAATTGCGCGGTGTGGCGGGCAGGACGTTGCCCGCCGGTACGGTAGGCGAGGTGGTGCTGGTCACGGGATCGAGGAATTTCGCCTCGAGCCGCGTCCAGGCGAGCAGCGCGTCGAAGCCGAGCGGCAAGGCGCTCTCCAACGCGAGTTCCAGCCCGTTGCGCCGCGTGCGGCTCGCGTTCTTGAAAGTCTGGCGGCCGCCGCTGTTGCTGTCGACGACGATCTCGTCGCGCGTGAGGATGTCGAACCAGGCCAGGTTGACGCGCGTCCGCGCGCCCAGGATCGCTTTCCAGCCGGCTTCGAAGTGGCGGCTGCGCGCGGCGCCGAGACCGGTGTTGAGTCCGGTCGCGCCGGGCCGGTAGGCGAGTTCGGCGAAGGTGGGCGTCTCGAATCCGCGCCCGGCATTCGCATACAGCGACGCTGAACTGGAAACCTTGTAGAGAATTCCTCCCACAGGCGTGGTGGTGCCGAAGCGCTTCTCGCCGCTGTCGTCAGGATTGCCGGGGGCGACGAAGAAATCCTCCAGCCGGTAGATCGAGCGGTTGTTGCGCAGGCCTGCGAGCGCCAGCCACTGCTCGGCGAAGCGCCACTCGGCCTGCGCGTAGATGCCGGTCATGGTGACGATGTTGTCTTCGTCGCGCTTGAGCGAGCCGATGGCGCCGGAGTTGTTGAGGAATCCCTTGCGCCGGTCGGTCATGCGCTCGTGTTCGCCGCCCGCCACCAGCGTCAGCGGCCGGCCGAGAAGGTCGGTACGCGTCGTCAGGCGCAGCGCGACGCCGCCATAGTTGCGCTCGAGGTCCACCACACCGCCGGATGCGCCGGGCGGCGTCTGGTTCGCGAGCGGCGTCGACAGGTACTGGCGCACGTCGCGGTGGCCGGCGAAGGCAGTGGCCGACACGGTGGTCGATGCCGAGAAGTCATGCGTGAGCGTGGCGCCGCCCTGGGTCTGCGCGAGGCTCTTGCGCGTGTCGAACTGCAGCGACCCCGCAGCGACCTGGCGCGGATTCTCGTCCATCTGCGCGCGCGACAACCCCTGCGGATCCTGCGTCTCCGGGCTATTGAAGGCATTCGCCACCAGGCTGAGGCTGGTGGCGCCGCCCAGGCGCAATGACGCCTTCGCGTTCAACTGCTCGCGCGTCGCGGCACTGTGCTCGCGGTAGCCATGGGTGTCGAAGCGCGAACTGCTCACGATCCAGTCGCTCTGCGCCGTCTTGCCGCCGAGCTTGAAACCGGCCCGCGTCGAGCCGTAGCTGCCGAACATCAGATCGGCGCCGGCGCCGTTGAAGTCCGCGCCGCTCTCGGTGATGAGGTTGATGACGCCGCCGGCGGAGTTGCCGTACATCACGGCGAAGGGCCCACGCAGCACCTCGATGCGGCCGGCGGAAGACAGGTCGAAGTGCGACACCTGCCCCTGGCCGTCCGGGAAACTCGCCGGGATGCCGTCGGTGATGAGGCGCAGGCCGCGCACGCCGAAGGACGCGCGCGCGCCGAAGCCGCGCGAGGTGATCTGCAGGTCCTGGGCGTAGTTCTGGCGGTTCTGCACCACGATGCCCGGCACCCGGCCGAGCGACTCCGACAGGTTGACCATCGGCCGCGCCCAGCGGATGTCTTCGCCCTCGACACGGTCGATGGAGGCGGGTACGTCCATGGTTGGTCTTTCGACGCGAGTGCCAGTGACGGTAATGGCGTCCTGGGCCTTTGCTGTCAGCGAAAAGAACAACAGCGAGAAAAAAAGAAAAACTCTCACTTCAATCTCGAGAAGTAGTGTGCAAGTGCCTTGAAGTCAGCTTCAGGAATGCCATACAGCGCGGCCGCCATCAGCGTGTCGCCGCCGGGGCGGCGATTCTGGCGGTATTGCAGCATGGCTTCGGCGAGGAACTCCTCGCGCTGACCGGCCAGGCGCGGCATCTGCTCGCGGCCCTGGAAGTTCTTCTCGTGGCAGCTCGCGCAGCGGTTCTTCGCGGCGACTTCCCTGCCGCGGCGGAAAAGATTTTCATCCGTCTCTTCCTTGGGCGTTCCTGGCTTCAATTTGGAGAAATGAACGGCAAGGGCAACGATGTCCCTGTCAGGCACGCCTTTTAGCAGGCCCTGCATGACGTCCGTCCCCCGAATGCCTTCGCGCGTCATTACCAGGTAATTCTCGAGGAAGATTCTAGGCTGCCCCGCGATCGAGGGCGTGCCCGCGATTGTGGAGTTCCCGTCGGCGCCATGGCACGCGGCACAGGCCTTCAAGCGCTCTTCGCTCTGGGCGCTGGCGCAGGAAACAAAAAGGGCGGTGAGCATTGCGGCCCACCGCCCAGTACCGGGCTGAAACACTATTTCTGGTACGAGATCCGGTAGATCGCGCCCAGCTGTTCGTCCGAGACCAGCAGCGAGCCGTCGTTCAGCTGCGCGAGGTACGCCGGCCGGCCCCAGAAACTGTCGTCTTTCGGGTCCATGAAGCCGGTGGCGAACGGCGTTATCTTCGCGCCCTTGCCGTCCGGCCCGGCCTTCACCGTCACCACGTCATAGCCCAATTTCTTGGTGCGGTTCCAGGAGCCCTTGCGCGCGATGAACGCCACGCCCTGGTACTCCTTCGGGAACATGCTGCCGGTGTAGAAGTGGATGCCCATCACCGCGGTATGCGGCCCCATGGTCGTAACCGGCAGCGTCACGTCCTTGCAGGCGTCCTTCTTGCCCTTGGCGACGTCCGGGTCGACGACCTTGTTGGCGTGGCAGTACGGGTAGCCGAAGTTCTGGCCCGGCTTGGAGAGCCGGTTGAGCTCGTCCTCGGGGCCGTTGTCGCCCAGCCAGTCGCGGCCGTGGTCGGTGAACCAGAGCTCGCCCGACTTCGGATGCCAGTCGAAGCCCTGCGTGTTGCGCACGCCGGTGGCGATGACTTCCTTGCCCGTGCCGTCCAGGTTGTAGCGGCGGATCTGCGCGTATTCCTTGGTGGGCGGCTCGCAGATGTTGCAGGGCGCGCCGAACGGCACGTAGAGCTTCTTGTCGGGCCCGACGCGCACGTATTTCCAGTTGTGGTGCTGCTCGGGCGGCAGCTCGAACGCCTGGGTCATGTCGACCGGCTGGCCCGCGGCGCCCTTGGCGGCGTTGTCGTAGCGCAGCACCTTGTCGATGGCGAAGACGTAGAGCGCGCCGTTGGCGTACACCGACGTGGGCTGCGTGAGCTTCTCGGCCAGAACCTTGACCGTGCGCTTGCCGCCCTCGTTGCTGACCTCGTAGATGCGGCCGATGCCGCGTGTGCCTACCCACATCTTCGATTGGTCTTCGTTGAGCGTCATGGCTCGCGCACCGACCAGGCCCGTGGCCCAGATCTCGGCCGTGAAGCCTTTCGGCAGCTTCATCTTGTCGATCGGGATCTCGGCCGCCGACGTTTCGGTCATCTTGCCGGGAACCGGCGCGAGCTTGGATTCGGCCAGCGCAGGCGGCTTGCCCTGGTGCCAGGCCGGCGGGGGCTTGGGCTTGTCCTGCGCGTACGCCGCCTGGATCGTGAGCGCGAGGGTGCTTGCGGCAGCGAGCGCAAAAGCTTTCTTGTTCATGGATCGTCCTCCGTGGTGAGGCAGCGAAAGTACACCCAAGGTCGGCGCCCTGCAATTCGACGGCGCAACGCAATCGGCGGCAGCGTTACCTGGGTTTCTTTACCCGCAGGTCCTGCATGCCGTCGTAGACGGCTCGCTCGATATCGTCCGAATCCGTTGGTTTCCGGCCCGGCGCCTTGTCCCGACCGCCACTGGCCTTTGACGCAGGCGCCTTTCCCTTGCGCGGAGTTCGTTTCTTTTTTCCAGGCTCGCTTATGGCGTCTCTCCAATGACCGCGATGATCTCTCCTTCGCTGACCGCATCGCCTTCCTTGACCCGCAGTTCCAGCAGCTTGCCGGCGCCCGGGGCGACCACGGGGATCTCCATCTTCATGGATTCCAGGATCAGCACGGTATCGTCGGCCGCCAGCAGGTCCCCCGGCCTTGCCCCGATCTTCCACACCTTGCCCGCGACTTCGGCGATGACATTCATGGTTTGGCTGATTCCCTAGTATTGTTTCGTACCCTGAGGAGGGACAAATGAGACATCTGCTCTGCACGCTGCTGCTGGCGCCCCTGTTCGCGCTGGCCCAATCCTACCCCGTCAAGCCGGTGCGCATCATCGTCCCGTTCCCGCCCGGCGGCACCACCGACCTGATCGCGCGGGTCATCCAGGCCAAGTTCCAGGAGCAGCTCGGCCAGCCGGTGCAGATCGAGAACCGCAGCGGCGCGGCCGGTGCGATCGGCGCGGCGGAGGCGGCCAAGGCGGCCCCCGACGGCTATACGCTGCTGATGGTGTTCGATACGCATGCCACCAACCACCACCTCTACAAAACGGCGCCCGATCCGTTCAAGACGCTCGATCACATCAGCCTGATGGTGACCTCGCCGAGCGCTTTGGTGGCGGTGACCAGCTACGCGCCCAGCAAACTGCCGGAGATCGTCGCGCACGCGAAGGCGAACCCCGGGACGGTGACCTACTCGACTCCCGGCACCGGCAGTTCCAACCACCTCGCGGCACTGCTGTTCGAGCGCCATGGCGGCATCAAGCTCCAGCATATTCCCTACAGCGGCGGCGGGCCGATGATCCAGGCGCTGCTTGGCCAGCAGGTGAACATCACCTTCCTCTCGGCGCCGCTGATCCTGCCGCACATCAAGTCGGGCAAGGTCAAGGCGGTCGCCGTGGGCGGGAAGAAGCGCATGGCGCAGCTGCCGGAGATACCCACGCTGGGAGAAACCTACCCGGGTTTCGAGCAGATCTCCTGGTTCGGCATCCTCGGCCCCGCCGGGCTGCCGAAGGACGTCGTCGCGCGCGTGCACAGCAGCATCGTGCGCACGCTGCAGGCGCCGGAGGTGAACGCGAAGCTCATTGAACAGGGCTTCGAAATCGTCGCCGGCACGCCCGAGGAGTTCCTCAGGCACGTGCAGGGCGAGTCGGACAAGCTCGGCCGGCTGATCCGCGACAGCGGCCTCAAGGTCGAATAGCGAAGCCTACTTGTCGAAGCGGTAGGGCCCGCCCTTGTCTGGCGCCGTCTTATACGCTGGGCGCGCGTGCAGGCGCTTCACCCAGGCGTCGAGGCGCGTCTCGAGGCGCTTGTAGTGCTTGATCTCGCAGGGCAGCGCCAGTTCCTCCAGCAGCCAGAGGATTCTCTGCGAGCGCGAGTCGTTGAGGTGGTGGACGAAGATCACGCCGGCGGCTTGTCGGTGACCCGAACCAGCGCGATGGTGACGTTGTCTTTGGCTTTCTGATCCAGGGCGGCGCGCAGCAGCGCCTCGACCGAAACCTTCAGATCGGCGCCGATCAAGTCCAGCATTGCCTCTTCGCGGAGCGTTTCGTACAAGCCGTCGCAGCACAGGAGGTAGGTGCTGCCGGGCACCGCGGGCTCGAGGTGCAGATGCGGCTCGATGTCGGTGAAGGTCGGGCGGCCGCCGAAGCACTGCGTGAGCATGGTGGATCGGGGCGTCGCCGAGCCCGGCTTCCAGTTCTGGACGAAGGAATCGTCCACGCTCAGTTGCGCGAGGCCGCCTTGCGTGACCTTATAGGCGCGGCTGTCGCCGACGTTGAAGACAGCGAGGCTCGCGTCGTGCACAGCCAGCCCGACGGCGGTCGAACCCATGCCGGCGAGCTCGGGATTTTCCCCGACATGCGCGTAGAGCTCGGCGTTCACTGCGCGCACCGAGCTGCCGATTTTGTCCGGACCGAATGCCGGCAGGCGGCGCGCGAGGCTTTTCGCGACCAGCAGGCTCGCCTGTTCGCCGTCGTTGTGACCGCCCATGCCGTCGGCCACGACGCAGGCGAAGGGCAGGTCGAGCGCGTGCTCGAAGCCGCGGGCGGCGTCCATCGTCGCCTGCGACGTCCAGTAGCCGATAGCGATGCAGTCCTCATTGTTCTCGCGCCGGGTGCCGCGATGCGTAATGCCGGCGGCTTCGATGCGCAGGGTCATCGCCGGGTCTCGCTTTCCCACTCCCGCTCCTGCAGCGCGCGCCACATCAGCTTGCCCGAGGCGGTGCGGGGGAGGGCGCGGGAAAATTCGAGCAAGCGCGGAGCCTTGTAGGTGGCCATCTGGGAGCGCGACCACGAGAGTATGTCTTCTGCGGTGATTTTGCCAAGAAAATCTTCTTTCAACACCACCACCGCCTTCACGGTCTCGCCCTTGCGTGCGTCGGGCGAGGCAATGATGCAGCATTCCTTGATGGCGGGGTGCTGGTACATCGCTGCTTCGACCTCGGCGGGCCAGACCTTGAAGCCGGCGGCGTTGATCATGCGCTTCAAGCGGTCCGAGATGTAGAAATACCCGTCCGCGTCGACGCGGCCGAGGTCGCCGGTGCGGAAAAACCGCTTCCCCGCCACTTCGCACCAGGATTCCGCGTAGGCCTCCTCGTTCTTCCAGTACCCGGTCAGCAGCTGCGGGCCACGCACGACGATTTCACCCTGGGTATCAATGGGGAGAATTTCAAGAGTAACGGGATCGACCACATGCGCTTCCGTGTCGAAGGCGGGAATGCCGAGGCACTGCTTCTTCGGGTTCTGCGGCGGGTTGATGTGCGTCTGCGAGATGGTTTCGGTCAAGCCGTAGCCTTCGATGTAGCGCACGCCGCACAGTTCGAAGAGTTTCTGCGCGATGGCCTCGGGCATCGCGGCGCCGCCGCCGAAAATCCATTTCAGCGAGCTGACGTCATGTTCCAGCGCCTTGGGGTGCGAGAGCAGATCCACCACCATCGTCGGCACGTTGTCCCAGTGGGTGCAGCGATGGCGCTCGACCAGGCGCGCCGCATCGAGCGGATCCCAGCGCCGCTGGATCACCATCGTGCCGCCGGCGTAGAGCGCGGCGAAAAAACTGTGGACCAGTCCGGTGACGTGAAAGAAAGGCGCCGTGGCCAGCGCCACCGTGTTGGCGTCGATGTGCTTCCAGGCCACCGCGCCGGCCACGTTATGCAGCACTGTCGCATGCGTATGCATGCAGCCCTTGGGCCGGCCGGTGCTGCCCGACGTGTACGGCATCATGCAGAGATCTTCAGGTTTTGATTCGCTTGCTTTTACTTGAAGAGACTTTTCTGGAATTCGGGAGAGAAGAACCACATGATCCAAATGCAAATCCTCAAACCTTGAGAACAGGTCATCCTCGGTAATCGCCACCCTGGCGTCGCTGTCCTCGAGGTAGTGCCGCAACTCCTGTGCGAGATTCATCGGGCTGACGGGCACCACCACCGCGTCGGCGCGCAGGATGGCGAGGCAGGCGATGACGAAGCCGTGTCCGTTCTGCATGTCGAGCAGCACCCGGTCGCCGCGCTGCACGCCGCAGGCATGCTGCAGATGCGCGGCCAGGTTTTCAATCCGGTTTTGAAGTTCTTTGTAAGTAAAAGCATTTCCCTCGAAAATCGTCGCGGGCTTGTCCGGATACTTGCGTGCAGAAAGCAGAAACATTTCCTGCAAGGTGATGCGCGGCGCGCGCAGGGAGCGAGGCATGTCCTGCGGCCAATGACGGAAGTGGCGGGGCTCCATGGGCGCGAAGTATAGTAGGCGATGCCCGAGCACACGTTCCTCCTCAAGGAAGGCCTCTGGCGCTCGGAAGGCGAGTTCCTCGACGCCCTCGCCAAGCGCACCGCGGTGCAGGGCGAGGCGCACATCCGCCATTACCCGGACCGCTGGGTCTACGAAGGCGTGCTGCGCACGCTCACCTCCCAGCCGGTGGAGCACCGCACCGTGTATGAGATCCAGCCGATGGCGCCGGGGAATTTCGCCACGCCCTGGACCTCGAAGAGCGCGTCCTTGGGCTCGCTGCACGGTCGCTTCATCGTCGCCGGCGACGCGATCCTCTCGGCCTGCGAATCGGCCACCGGCCGCTACCGCGGCCAGGACACGATCCTGCGGCGCGACGAACGGCACTACAGCGCGCGCGGCGCGCTGTTCGACGGCGGCAAGCTCCTGTCAGCCTGGGTCTTCGAACTGCGGCTGGCCTAGGATGGAGCCGACCGAGCGACGCTAGATAGCGGGCATCCGTATCGGCTGAGTTGACTCGAACGCGCGCGCCGCGCGCAGCACGAGCGCGTCGGCGTAGCGCGCGCCGACAATTTGCAGGCCCACCGGCAAACCCTTTTTCGTCAGGCCGCAAGGCACTGTGGCAGCGGGCTGCTGCGTCAGATTGAACGGGTAGCTGAAGGGCGTCCAGTCGGTCCAGCGCGTTTCTTTCAGCAGGTTGGACATCTCCTGTCCGGCGTGGAACGCGGCAAGCGGCAGTGTCGGCGTCACCAGCAGGTCGTAGCGTTGGTGGAAGGCGTTCATGTGCACGCCAAGGGCGCCGCGCTGCTGCACGGCCGCCATGTACTGCGCGGTGCCGACTTTCTCGCCCTGCCTGGCCGTTTCAAGCAGGCCCTTGTCCATGAGCGCGCGCTTGCCTGGATGGATGTTGCGTACGATGTGCGCGGCAGCCGGAGACCAGTGCGCGGAAAACAGCGGCCCGCAATCCTCGAAACCCGGGTCCTTCGCTTCGACGTGGGCGCCCAGCTGGGTGAAGGTCTTGACTGCAGTTACCACCAGTTTTTTTATTTCCGGATCTACTTTGGTGTAGCCAAGATCCGCCGAAAAGGCGATGCGCAGGCCCTTCACGCCGTCTTCCAGCCCGATGCGGTAGTTGCGCGCGTCATAAGGCAGGGCATGCCAGTCGCGCGCATCGGGCAGCGACAGCACGTTTAGCAGCAGCGCGCAATCCGTCACCGTGCGCGTCATCGGTCCAACGTGAGCGACCGTGCCCATCGGCGAGAGAGGCCACGCCGGCACGCGGCCGAAGGAGGGCTTGAGGCCGACCAGGCCGGTGAAGCCGCAGGGAATGCGGATCGAGCCGCCGCCGTCGGTGCCCACGCTGAGAGGTCCCATGCCCGAGGCGACCGCAGCTGCGCCGCCTCCCGAGGAACCGCCTGGCGTCATTTTCGGATTCCAGGGATTGCGCGTGATGCCGGTGAGCAGACTGTCGGTGACGCCCTTCCAGCCGAATTCCGGCGTGGTGGTCTTGCCGAGCAACACCGCGCCGTGCTCGCGCAGGCGTGCGCTCGCCGGTGCGTCGTCGTTCCAAGGTCCTTTCGGATCGACGGTTTTCGAGCCGCGCAGCGTCGGCCAGCCGCGCGTAAGGAGCAGGTCCTTGATCGACACCGGCACGCCGTCGAGCAGGCCCTGCGGCGAACCCTTGCCCCAGCGTTTTTCGGACTGCTTCGCTTTCTCCATCGCCTGTTTCCTGTCGACCAGGCAAAAGGCGTTAAGGACCGGATTGAGCTTCTCGATGCGCTCGAGCACGGCGCGCGTGACCTCGACGGGAGAAAACCGCTTCCTGGCGTAGCCGCGCACCAGGTCGGTCGCCGAGAGCGAACACAGATCGTTTTTCATGAGGGTAGTCCCAGTCCTTGTTGAGTTCCAAACAGCCACGCCCCGCCCAATGCACCGGGCAGCGACACCGCATACAGATTCTCCCGCAGTTTTCTCAGCGCGAGGCCGAGCAGCTTGCAGCGCGAGACGAGGATCGCCGGATCGCGGCACTCGAGCGCGTAGCCGGCGAGCGCCGGCGCCGCCGGCGCATCCCCCAGCAGCGCGTCCCAGCTCTCGTGCCGGCCGATCAGCACATGCCCGCGCGAGGCGGCGAGGTGCACGTAATCTCCCGCGGGTCGCGGCAGCAGCGCGGCAAAGCGCGCCCAGCGGGCAGCCGCTGTCACGGGGTCGTGCGCCACGGCGAATACGCAAGCGAGCTTGACGACGCTATTCGTGTGTCCGAGATACTGCGGCCGCCAAAGCGCCGCCGGCGTGAGGTGCTGGACGAACTGGACGCGCCCTTCCGGCATTTCCTCCGGCGCTGCACGAGCGACTTTGAATTGCGCCTTCAATCCTGATTGAACTTCCCGGCAAAGGTGGACGAGCGGTTGAGCTTTGAAACCGTGCGTTTTCAATCTTGCATGCTCACCCTCGGCCTCCGGTGTGCCGAAGCAGCACAGGTGCACGCCCTGGTAGCGCTGCATCGCCGCGCGCAGGCGTTGCGCGTTCGGCGTGTCCGCGGTGGGAGCGAGGAATTCGAGATAGCCCTGCTCGAGCATCACACAGACGTTCGAGGTGCCGGCAGGACCGTCCTGCGTCTGCTGTGCGGAGGCCGGCGTCACGGCGAAGCCGAGTGCCTCCAGCGTGAGCGCTGCGGCGCCCAGATCGGGAACGAAATGCGCGACGTGGTCGAGGACCAGATCGCCGGCTGCGGAAACGCGCGGGGGCACGTCCTATAATAACTGCATGGCGCACGACCATGATCACGGCCACGACTACGACGAGGAAATGGGCTTTCGCGTCGCTGCGCTCGAAAGACTCCTGACCGAGAAGGGACTGGTCGATCCCGCCGCGCTCGATGAGCTCATCGATACCTACCAGCACCGCGTCGGGCCGCGCAATGGTGCAAGGGTTGTGGCGAAGGCGTGGACCGATCCGGACTTCAAGGCCTGGCTGCTGCGCGACGCGACCGCGGCGATCGGCTCGTTCGGCTTTGCCGGGCGCCAGGGAGAGCACATGATCGCGCTGGAGAACACAGCCTCAATCCACAACATGGTGGTCTGCACCTTGTGCTCCTGCTATCCGTGGCCGGTGCTCGGCCTGCCGCCGGTCTGGTACAAGTCCGCACCCTACCGTTCGCGCGCCGTGTCGGACCCGCGCGGCGTTCTGCAGGAGTTCGGCGTCCGGCTCGCCAGCGACGTCGAGGTCCGGGTGTGGGATTCGACGGCCGAAGTGCGCTACCTCGTCGTTCCGCGGCGTCCGCCAGGCACGGAGGCGTGGGGCGAGGAGCAGCTGGCGAACATCGTTACGCGCGACGCCATGATCGGCGTTGCCGAGGTGCAACTCGAGCGCGTGACATGAACGGCGGCCAGGACCTCGGCGGCGCGCATGGTTTCGGTCCGGTCATACCGGAGCGCAACGAGCCGGTGTTTCACAGTCGCTGGGAGGAGCGTGCGTTCGCCGTGACCCTGGCGCTGGGCATGCTCGGCCGCTGGAACATCGACATGTCGCGCTACTACCGCGAAAATCGCCCCCCGGTGGAGTACCTGTCCTCGACGTATTACGAACTGTGGCTGAAAGGCGTCGAGCGGCTGGCCGCCGATCGGGGGCTGATCGCCGAACAGGAGCTCAAGAGCGGAAAGGCGTTGTCGAGCCGCGATCCGGCGCTCCAGGTGCCCGATGCCGCGCTTGCGCGCAAGCTTCTGGCAGACATGCGCGGCGCCAAGCTTGCTGTTCCGGTGGTGGCGCTTTTTGCACCGGGCGAGCGGGTGCGAGTGAAGAATCTGCACCCGAGCACGCACACGCGGATGCCGCGCTATTGCCGGGGCAGGACCGGCGTCGTCGCGGCCGATCACGGCGTATTCGTTTTCCCGGACACGCACGCGATGGGCCTTGGGCAGAAGCCGCAGCATTGCTACAGCGTGCGTTTTTCCGCGCAGGAACTCTGGGGCGCACCGCGCCGCGATGCCGTGTACATCGACCTCTGGGACGACTACCTGGAGAAGGCATGAACTTCGAGATCGCGCGCGACGAGGGCGGACCGGTGTTCAAGGCGCCGTGGGAGGCGCTGGCCTTCGGCCTCGTGGTGAACCTGCACCAGCGCGGCCTGTTCTCCTGGACCGAATGGGCCGACGCGCTCGCCGCGCAGATACGCGAGGCCGGCGCGGCGGGCGACCAGGATCGCGGCGATACCTACTACCTGCACTGGGTGAAGGCGCTCGAGCGGTTACTTATTGGGCGCGGCCTTGCCGACCCGGCCCTGCTTGCGGCGCTCGCGGAAACGCTCGAGAGAGAAGGCGAGCACCGCCGCGCACAGCAACTCCGCTGAAAAAACTTCTCAAGACGCTGCGCCTCTCGCAGCTCGGCGATGCGGCGGTGTACGCCGAATTCGGCGACACGCTGGATCTCGAACTCAACCGCTCGCTGCACGCGCTGGCGGCGGCGATCCGGGCGCGCGCGGTGCCGTGGATCCAGGACGTGGTGCCGGCGATGTGCGGCATTGCCCTGTACTTCGATCCCTTCCATCCGCAATTGCCAGGGTCGGTGCTGGAGTTCTGCCGCGGGCTGCTCGAGGAGTGCTTCAAGTCGGCTTCGAAGTTCGAGGATTCCGGGCGCTCCGTCGAGGTTCCGGTCTGCTACGACGTCGAGTTCGGGCTCGACCTGACCGAGGTTTCCCAGAAAACCTCGATTCAGATCGAGGAAATAGCGAAAAGACACGTCAAGACCCAGCACTGGGTGCTGATGGTGGGCTTCTCTCCGGGGCAGCCCTACATCGGCGGCCTCGATGCGAAGCTGGCGGTGCCACGCCGCGCCACACCGCGCACCCGCATGCCGATGGGCTCGGTGGCCATTGCCAACGCGCAGACCGTGGTCTATCCCTACGAGACGCCGGGGGGCTGGAGCATCATCGGCCGCACGCCGCTCACGGTGTTCGACCCGGGTCGCAATCCGGCGAGCCTGTTCGCGCCGGGAGACCGCGTACGTTTCGTGCCCATTTCCAGAACCGAATTCGACAAACTTGCATGAGCCTGCGAATGATCCGCGCCGGTCTGTACAGCACAGTGCAGGACCGCGGCCGCTACGGCCTGCAGCACCTGGGCGTGGTGCCCTGCGGCCCGATGGATCCGGTCGCCTTCGAGCTCGCCAACGCGCTGGTTGGCAACCGCGAGGGCGAAGCGGCCATCGAAATCACGCTGCTCGGTCCGGAGATCGAGTTCGGGGTCACCGCGCTGGTGGCGCTGTGCGGCGCGCAGTTCGATGCCACGCTTGCCGGCCAGGCGCTGCCGTTGAACCGGCCGGTGCTGGTGGAAAAGGGCGCTATCCTGAAAGGAGGGCAGGCACTCGTCGGCAGTCGCGCCTATCTTGCAGTGGCGGGTGGCATAGCTACGGTGCCGGTGCTGGGCAGCCGCAGCACCTACGTGCCGGCCGGGTTCGGCGGTCACGAAGGACGCCTGCTGCGCGCCGGCGACAGCCTGGCCATGATCGATGGCGTTGCCTCCTTATCCTTGAAAAGGTACGAAAAACTCGGCGGCAAGAAATCCCTGTCGGACCTGCGTTCGGTCGGCTGGTCTTCCCCCGCGCTGACTTTGCCTGAGCGCGAGCCGATCGTGATCCATGCCATCGAAGGTCGCCATCACGCGCAGTTCGACGCTGCGGCGCGGCGCGCATTCTTCGATGCGACCTGGAAAGTGACGCCGGATTCCAACCGCATGGGATTTCGCCTGGCGGGTCCGGTGCTGGCGCGCTCCGAAGCGATCGAGATACTATCGGAGCCCGCCTGCCTCGGTACGGTGCAGGTGCCGGCGAACGGCATGCCGATCGCGCTGATGGCGGACCGCCAGACCACCGGCGGCTATCCGAAGATCGCCGAAATCGCGGCCGCAGACGTGCCGCGCATGGCGCAGCTCGCGCCCGGCGGCCAGGTGCAGTTCGCCCGCTGCACGCTGGAACAGGCGGGGGAATTGCGCCGCGTATTGCGCGAGCGGCTCGATGCGGCGCAGCGCGCGCTCGCCTGGATGGCTGGAACATGAGAAGAAGATGAGAACCATCGACCTCAACTGCGACATGGGCGAGAGCTACGGCGCCTGGAAGATGGGCGCCGACGCCGGGGTCATGCCCTTCATTTCCTCCGCCAACATCGCCTGCGGTTTTCATGGCGGCGATCCCGCCACGATCCGCAAGACCGTGCGGCTCGCGGTGGACAACGGCGTCGCCATCGGCGCGCACCCCTCGCTGCCGGACCTGATGGGCTTCGGCCGGCGCGTGATGCGCATATCGCCGCAGGACATGTACGACCTCGTCGTCTACCAGGCCGGGGCGGTGGAAGCGTTCGCGCGCGCCGCGGGCGCGAAGCTGCACCACGTGAAATGTCACGGCGCGCTGTACAACATGGCGGTGAATGATGAGGCGTTGTCGGAGGCGATGGTACGGGCCGTGAAGGATCTGGGTCCAGGGGTCATTCTTTATGTCTTGTCCGGCAGTAAATCACTTGAAATAGGAAGAAAAACCGGCGTTCGCATGTTTGGTGAAGTGTTCGCCGACCGCGGCTACTCCGACGACGGCACGCTCGCGCCGCGCGACAAGCCCGGCGGCATGATCGAAGACCCGGCGGTATCCGTCCGGCAGGCGCTGGCGATGATCGAGGAGGGCTACGTCACCAGCCTCGCGGGCAGGCGCGTCGCGGTGGCAGCCGATACACTGTGCCTGCACGGCGACCAGCCCGGCGCCGTGACGTTTGCGCAGGCCCTGCGCAAGGCATTCAACGAGAAAGGAATCAAAGTTGCAGCTCCCTAAGCTTTTTGCGCCGATCCAGCTCGGTGGCATCACGCTGCCGAACCGGGTGGTGATCGCCCCGATGTGCCAGTACTCGGCGCACGACGGCTCCATGACCGACTGGCACCTCGCGCATCTGGGCAGCATGGCCTGCTCGGGCGCGGGCCTGTTCGTGGTGGAAAAGACCAACGTGACGCGCGAAGGCCGCATCACGCACGGTTGCACCGGCCTTTACAACGACCACAACGAAGCGGCGATGGCGCGCGCGGTGCAGGTCTATCGCGGCATCACGAAGAACCCGATCGGCATCCAGATCGGCCACGCCGGGCGCAAGGCATCCTCGAACGTGCCCTGGCTGGGCGGCAAGGCGCTCGGCGCGGGCGAGTCGCCCTGGCCGACGGTCGGGCCGTCGGCAATCCCCTTCGGCGAAGGCTGGCACCTGCCGCATGAATTGACCACGGCCGAAATTCGCGGCCTGGTCGACGCGTTTGTGGGCGCGGTGTTGCGAGCCAGGCGGATTGGCTTCGACCTGGTGGAACTGCACTCCGCGCACGGTTACCTGCTGCATCAGTTTCTTTCGCCGCTTTCGAACCAGCGCAGCGACGCTTACGGCAAGGACCGGATGAAATTTCCGCTCGAGGTGGCGCGCGCGGTGCGCGAAGCTTGGCCGAAGGAGCGGGCACTCGGCATCCGCATCAACGCCACCGACTGGGTCGATGGCGGCTGGACCCCGGAGGAAGCGGTGGTCTACGCGAAGGAGCTGAAGCGCATCGGCCTGGACTTCATCTGCGTTTCCAGCGGCGCGACGGTTCCGCAGGCGAAGATTCCGGTCGCGCCGGGATTTCAGGTTGGTTTTGCACAGAAAATAAAACACTCCGTACAAATACCCGTAAGAGCCGTCGGCATGATCGCGGACCCGGATCAGGCCGAAGAGATCCTCGCCTCGGGCAAGGCCGACATGGTGGCGATGGCACGCGCGTTCCTGGATAACCCGCGCTGGGTCTGGCACGCGGCCGAGCGCTTCGGTGTCAAGGTCGACTACCCGCCGCAGTACGCGCGCGTGCACTCGTCGCTCTGGCCCGGCGCCGCCGTCGCGCGGCCGAAGGCGATCGCATGATTTTCTTCGAGCCCGAAAGCCGCGACAAGAAGTTCTTTCCCTGGGACCCGTTCAAGGGCGTGGTAGTGCCGCGGCCGATCGGCTGGATCTCGTCCATGAGCAAGGCCGGGCAGGTGAACCTCGCGCCCTACAGCTTTTTCAATGGCGTGCTGAGCTACCCGCGCATCGTGAGCTTCTGCAGTGAGAACGAAAAGGACGCCGCCGCGTTCGCGATCGAGTCGGGCGAATTCTGCTGGAGCATGGCAACCTGGGATTTGCGCGACCAGATGAACGCTACTTCGGCGGGCCTGCCGCGCGGCCAGAGCGAGTTCGCGTTCGCGGGCCTTGCGACCGCGCCCTGCAGGCTCGTCCGGCCGCCGCGCGTGGCCGATTCTCCCGCCGCGATGGAGTGCAAGGTGACGCAGGTCGTGCACGTGAAGGATGCAGAAGGCAGGGAAACGGCTGGCGTGGTCGTTTACGGCCAGGTGATCGGCATGCACATCGAGGAGCGCTACGTGAAGAACGGCCGCTTCGACCTCGCCGCCGTGAAGCCGATCGCGCGTTGCGGCTACGACGAGTACACGGTGGTGGAGAAGGTCTTCGCGCTGACGCGCCCCGAGAGCGGCGGCAATTCCTTCGGCGGCGGACCGACGGCGGCGAAGGCCTAGCTTACTTGCCCGTGCGCAGGTTCGGCAGGCCGATGCCGGTGGCGTCGAAGCCCCCATCCACGGCAAGGGTTTGACCGTTGATGTAGCTGGCCGCGTCGCTGCAAAGGAATACCACGGCGGCGGCGATCTCTTCTTCGGTGCCGTAACGATTCAGCGGAATCGCGTCGTGGTACCCGGCGCGGATGTCGGCCGTGTGCACTTCCTTCGCCATCGCCGTATCCACCGGGCCGGGGGCCACGGCATTGACGCGGATGCCGGCGTTGCCGAGTTCGGCCGCCTGCTGCTTGGTGAGGTGGATCAGCGCCGCCTTGCTGGTGCCGTAGGCGATGCGCAACGTGCTCGCGCGCAGGCCGGAAATCGACGCGACGTTCACCACCGCGCCGCCGCCGTTCTTCAGCATCACGGGCGCGCAGGCCTGCGTGCAGAGGAACGGCCCGGAGAGGTTCACATCCAGCACGCGCGACCATTCTTCGAACGTCGTCTCGAGCATCGGTTTGAACAACGCGATCCCGGCGTTGTTCACCAGCGCATCGATGCGCCCGAAATGCGCCGCCACGCGGCCCACCGCCGCCTTGACCAGCGGCGGCATCGCCACGTCACACTCGATCGCCAATACCTTGTCGTTTCCGCCCAGTTCGGCGGCGGCTTGCATGACTTCTGCGGCGTCGATGTCGAGCAGAGCAACGCGATAGCCTTCGCCAAGGAACTTGCGTGCGACGGCCAGGCCGATGCCGCGCGCGGCGCCGGTGACGATCGCAACCTTTGCGCCGGCAGCCAATTCAGGATTACGCAGGGCTGCCCTCGAGCAGTTCCTGCCCGGCCTCCAGGCGCACGTCGGCATCCGCCGCGTTGAACGCGACGCAGGCGGGGTCTCCGCCCGAGGCAACGATGTTCTGTCCGAGGCGCTTGCCGAGAGGGTCTGCGGCGGTGCGCGAATAAATGTCGATCGCGCCGCCCGGATTGAACGGCGTGATCAGGCGCACCGGCCGGTTCGGGTAGTCAGACCGAGCCTGGACGGCGCAGCAGAATAGGGCGACGGCAAGCACTGCGGCGGTACAGAACACAGGGTTTCTCCGGGCGCGTCTCATCTTGCCAAGCATGATGCCACGGGCTGCCGGTCTACCCGTGCGCGGCCGCTTAAGAGGGATAGGAAAGTCTATCTATCTGCCGGCGTGGTTTTCGATGGAACTCCTCGCCTTCGCGCCCCGTCGTCCCCGCGCGGCGATGCACGATGGCGCTCATTTCGTGTCACCGGCCGGTATTGGCAAAAAAAGTGTGCGCTTAGAGGCCTGCCAGGGAAGTCGATCCTGGGCTGAGTCATCGGATCAGAAAACGCAACACGCGGTCGACCAGCGCTCCATAAGGTGGCGCCAACAGGCTCAAGCCCGACCAGCGAGTCTGGTGAAAAATAGGGCGCAGTTTAGAGAAGGTATCGAAGCCTTCACGCGCGTGGTAGTGGCCCATGCCTGACGCACCGACCCCGCCGAAAGGCAGGTCGTGTTGACCGACGTGGAAGAGGGCGTCGTTAATCGTCACGCCGCCCGACATCACACGTTCGACCAGCAACTCTAGGCGCTGCCTGTTGTGGCTGAACGGGTAGAGCGCCAATGGTCGCGGTCCGGCGTTGATGGCGTCGATGACATCTTCCAGCCGGTCGTAGGCGATGATAGGCAGGATGGGCCCGAATATCTCGCGCTGCATCAGATCGCAGCCCATGGGTGCGTTCAGCACGATGTGCGGTGCGATCTTGCGTGTAGTCGAGTCGAAGCCCGGCCCGGGCAGCAGTGGAATCACTTGGGCGCCTGCGGCGCGGGCCTGATCCAAGGCCTTGATCAGGCGCGTATAGGCGCGCTCGTCGATGATGGATGTGTAGTCCGGCGAGGCCAGTTGCGGGTAACGCGCCGGCACGATGCGCCGCGCATGTTCCACGAATTCGCCGACACTTCGCCGCGGTAGCCAGAGGTGATCGACGCTGGTGCAGATCTGTCCTGCATTCAAGTACTTGACATACAGGATGCGCTCGGCGGCGCGTCGCAAAGGGTAGTCGTCGCAGACCACGGCTGGCGCCTTGCCTCCCAGTTCTAGGGTCACAGGGCACAGGTTGTGTGCCGCCGCAGCCATCACCGCGCGACCGGTCTGACCAGAACCGGTGAACAGTAGGTGATCCAAAGGCAGTCGGGAAAACTCGATGCCGATGCCCCCGGTTTCGTCGAAAAACTGCAGCTTCGTGGGTGGGAAATACGCGGGTACACGCTCCATCAACAGCCGTGCCAGATGGCGCGAGTTTTCGCTCAATTTGACCAGCGCCCGGTTGCCGGCGGCAAAAATGTAGGTCAGCGGCACAAAGCTCAGGTTGACAGGAAAGTTCCAAGGCACGATCACCCCGACCACCCCCAGCGGTTGCGGAATAACTCGGTTACTGGCAAGGCCGAAAGTTAGGCGGTCGATCCGACGGCGTTGCGGTTTCATCCAACGGCCCAGCTGGCGCAACACATCGCTGATGCCATCGATGGCCGGAAATATCTCTGCCAACAGCGTCTCGTGGCGCGAGCGATGGCCATAGTCGGCGCTGATGGCACTGCACAAGGCCTCCTGGTTCTCGCGCAGAAAGCGGCGCAGAGTCAGCAAATCAGCGCGGCGCTCCTGGAGGCTGGGCACGGGCGCTGACAGGTAGGCGCGGCGTTGTTGCGCCAGCGCGTCGGCCAGCATGACCGCAGAGATGTCGGCACAGGCATTCATCAGTGGCCTCGTATCGGTTGCATCACGTGGATTGGGTGATGTACTGCCTCGCGCCTGCCGCGGTGAGCGTTCTAACCCATACTGCATACAGCCACAGACCCAGGGCCAGTCCGATATGCAGCACATCTCCCGGCGCCAAGGGCCCCAGCGCTAGCTTGGCCGCAAAGCACAGCAGCGCCACCAGCAAGCTGGCCGCCGCGGCCACGCCCCACCAGTGCTTGCGCACCAGACTCCAGAGCAACATCGCCGACACCGCCAGCAGTGCGGTGGCAGAAGGCCACAGCTTGAGTTCCGCCAGCACGGCAATCAACACACACAGCACGGCGGCTACGATTCCGAAGCACCAGGCATAGCGTGCCTGCCTTGCCACACCCCCTTGCGGCCAGACCATGGCCACACCCAGCAGTGGCAGGCCTACGCCGGCACCGAACATCGACAAAGCCTGGTGCAGCGAAGGCAGGGGCAGCAGGCCCGAAAACCGCAGGGTGCCCAGCACAGCGGCGGCGGCCACAAGTGAGGCGCCCAGGCGCAGTGCCGGCATCCCGCGACCCGGGCCCCAAGCCACCCACAGCGCGACCAATGCCAACACACCGTCCCACAAAGCTTGTTGGTTCATGGCTGCACCACCGCTGCTGCGGCCAGGCCGGGCTGTGGATACCCGTGTAAACCGCGTTGTTCGGCCCTGACCTTCATTAGCATGAACACCGAGACCACCAAGCCCACCATGGCCAGCGTCTGTGCCACGCCAGAAATCGGCGTGAACCAGATGTTCGCTGCGAGCGCACCAAACACCAATACTGCGCGCAGCGCCTCCAAAAGAACACCCCAGTGACGCAGCGAGATCACGCTGCTCAGGCACAGGGCGGCGACCACATTCACCAACCCGTAGGCCACGCGCACAGGAACGCTCAAATCGCTGGCAACTGTCAGCCAGTGCAAAGCCATGATGTAGACCACGGCGCACGCCAGTGCGCCATAAGCCCGCTGCCAGGGTCCGCTGGGGGTTGCGAACTTAACCACATGCCGGGGATCAATCTCCGGGTGGGGTAACAGGCCTTGTGGCGTCCAGCCCGGCGGGGCAAACACGCTGGTCAACTTGTTCTTCCAGCCTTTCAGCCGGAAGACTTCCGCCCCGATGTGGACGTAGTGCTTGAAATTGGCCCATACCGGGTTCCAGCTATTAATCGGTGTCAACGTTCCATAGACCACTGGCTCGTCGTCACGCTCTTCGGTGTAGGTGCCGAACATACGGTCCCAAATGATCAGCGTGCCACCGTAGTTGCGATCCAGGCAATAGGGGTTCTTACCGTGGTGGCAGCGGTGATTGGACGGGGTGGAGAAGATCCTTTCCATCCAACCCAGTTTTCCAATCAGGCGTGTGTGAACCCAGAACTGGTACACGGCGCTGGCCACCGCAATAATCACGAAGACTTGAACCGGAATGCCCACCAAGGCCATCGGCAGATAGAAAATCCAGTAAAACACCTGATTGGTAGACGACTGGCGCATCGCCGTGGAGAGGTTGAACTCTTCGCTGTTGTGATGCACCACGTGGGCACCCCATAGCAAACTGACCTCGTGCCCGGCGCGGTGGGCCCAGTAATAGCCGAAGTCGTACATGAAGAAGGCCAGAATCCAGACCCAGGGACTCTTCATGTCCCAGCTGAAGCCCCCCAACTTCTGCACCACCACCGCGTAGATGACCACGGTCAGCAACTTCACCGTTGAACGCACGACCTCGCTCATGATGCCAATGTTCATGCTGGTCACGGCGTCGTTCAGGTTGTAGATGTCGCGCCGCATCACGCGCGCCGCCAGCACTTCTAGCAAGATCAGGCCGACAAAAACGGGAACCGCGTAGACCAGGGCGTTCATTTGTCTTCCTCTTTGGATTTGCGGTCCGGCTGTGCCGGCTCCACGAATGGAAAGCGGGCCTTGCCCTTTACGCTCGTCGGCCCTGCAGTGCCGGCGCCGCGGACGAAGCGCCGGGATTCGTCGACGAACGGCTGGTAGGACCAGTTCGAATAGCGGCCGGACCTCTGCGCCACCTCGGCGAGGAACAGCCGGCGCTTCTGGCTGGCCAGGATGCGTGCGTGGACTTCTTCCGGATTCCAGCGATCGATTGCCCTGGCATGCAAGCGGCGTTCGACCTGGGCGGAGGCGGGACTGCCGGCGAGATCGTCGAGTTCGGACGGATCTGCGTCGAGGTCGAACAGCATCGGCGGCAGGCCGTGGGTGTACACGTATTTGTAAGCGCCTTCGCGCACCATGCGCGAGGGCGCGCAGACTCCCTCGGAACTGTATTCGGAGATCACGGCCCGGCCGCTGCCGTCCGCGGTACCCTCGATAAGCGGCAGCAGGCTCGCGCCGTCCAGCGGATCGATCGGCTCGAATCGGCCCGCGCCGCAGGCGAAGTCCATGAACGTCGGCAGCAGGTCGACCAGAGATACGTGCGCAGCGACCCGGCGTGGCGCGAACCGCGCCGGCATCGACACGATCAGCGGCACCCGCGACGACCACTCGTAGAAAGTCTGCTTGAACCACATGCCGCGCTCGCCGAGCATCTCGCCGTGGTCCACGGCAAACACGACGACGGTGTCGTCGGCGAGTCCTGTGTCCTGCAGTGTCTTCATGATGCGGCCGACCTTGTCATCGATATAGCTGACCATCCCGTAGTAGGCGTGGCGAGCGTTGCGCACATGCGCGTCGGTGACCGTGTACAGATCCTGCGCATGCGCGGTGTACAGCCAGCGGCTGTGCGGGTCGAGCCGCTCCGGCGGGATCGGCGGAACCCGCGGCATGTCGATATCCTCGTGCCGGTAGCGATCCCAGTGCTCCTGTGAAGCGACGAACGGCGGATGAGGGTGGGTAAACGAGATCGTCAGGAAGAACGGCTGGTTCGCAGGCGCACGCGCGAGATCGTACAAGCGCTGCACGCCGTGATACTCGACCTCGTCGTCGTAATCGATCTGCAGGCTGCGCACGCAAGGGCCTGCTTCGACGATCGGGCGCATGCTGACGCCTGTGGGACGGTGCCCGGGTCCCTGCAGCCAGTCCGGCGTCCAGGAGAAATCCGCCGGGTAGATGTCGGTAGTCAGCCGATCCTCGAATCCATGCATCTGGTCCGGCCCGATAAAATGCATCTTGCCGCTCAGCATGGTCCGATAGCCCGCGCGGCGCAGGTAGTGCGCCATCGTCGGAATAGCGGCCGGGAACTCGGACGCGTTGTCGAACGCGTCGATCGCGTGAGGCAGTCTCCCCGACAGCATCGAGAATCGGGACGGCGCGCAGATCGGAAAGTTGCAGTAGGCGCTGTCGAACACCACGCCAGACTCGGCGAGCCGCGAAAGATGCGGCGCCTTCACCAGCGGGTGTCCGTATGCAGGCAGCGCCGGCGCGGCGAGCTGGTCCGCCATTACCAAGAGGATGTTGGGCGGCTTGCCCATTGCGGTCTGGTTCATTGCGATTCCGGCGGCGTCCTTGGCCCTCAGTCAGGTTGAATGTTGGCGGTCTTCACCACCTCGACCCACTTGGCGAGATCCTGCCTGAGGTAGGCCGCGAACTTGGCCGCGGGCGCGGCCGACGCCGCGCTCATGCCGTTTTGCGCAAGAGCCGCACGCACCGCCTCGGTCGCGAGCGCCTTATTGATCTCAGCGTGCAGGCGCTCCAGCACTGCGCGCGGCGTGCCCCGCGGGGCGAGATAGCCGATCCACTGATCGGCATCGAAGTTCGGCACGCCCGCTTCCACCATGGTGGGCACCTCGGGCGCCGCTGCGAAGCGCGCAGCGCTGGTCACCGCCAGCGCGCGCACCTTGCCCGCCTTGACCTGCGGCAACGCCACCGCTGCGTTCGCAAAGTGGAAATCGATCCGGCCGGCGATTTGGTCGGTCATCCCCGGGGGTGCGCCTTTGTACGGCACGTGCACGATGTCCAGCCCGAGCATCGACTTGAACAGTTCAGCCGAAAGGTGGGCCGGGGTGCCGGGGCCCGCCGACGCGTAGGTCATGGCGCCGGGTTTCGAGCGGGCGCGCGCGATCAGGCCCTGCACCGAACTGACTCCCAACGATGGATGCACGACGAGGATCGATGGCGCGTAGGCCACGACCGCGATCGGCTCGAAGTCCCCGGGAACTTCGAACGGCAGTTTCTTCTTCAGCGCCGCGTTCATGGTCAGCGCGCTGGTGGTCAGCAACACGGTGTAGCCGTCCGGCGCCGCCTTGGCGACCTGATCGGCGCCGATCACGCCGCCGGCACCCGGCTTGTTCTCGATCAGGAAGGGCTGGCCGAGCGCGGACTGCAGCCGCTCGCCAAGCAGGCGGCCGGCGACGTCCACCAATCCGCCGGGAGGCCAGGGCACGACCACGTGGACCGGCTTGGCTGGGTACTCCTGAGCAGGCGCCTGCGGCGTATAGGTTGCAGCGGCCGATGCCAGCGCGGCAAATGCGATTGCGGCAATTCTATTCATGTCTCCGTCTCCTTTAGTCGGCGCGCTGCTGGTTCGTGATGATCAGGACGATGTTCGGCCGGGGGTCGATGTTCGCTCTCAGTGTGATAGCGCGTAAGGGCGCAGCGCGTTCATGTCAGGCTGCAGACCGAGCCCGGGAGCGTCGCTCAGTGTCGCGCGGCCCGCATCGATGCGGGCGAGCGGCCCGCAGGTCAGCGCGCGCAGCGGGTTCGGGTTCGCGTCGATCTCCAGTATGCCGTCGCCGCCGACCGCCGCCAAGAGGTGAGCCGAGGCCAGCAAGCCGATACCGGCGCCGAGATAGTGAGGGCAATAGCGCAAGCCACGCGCGCGGATTTTCCTTGCGACGGCGAGGCAGCCGGTAAAACCGCCCCACTTGGCGATGTCAGGCTGTACGACACTGAGCGCATGGGATTCGAGGGCCTGGTCGAAGGCGGCAAAGCCCGCCACGTTCTCGCCCGCCGCCAGGGGAATCGACGCGCGCTTGCCCAATTGCCGCCATTCCTGCCATGGACGGTCGGCCCGCAGGGGTTCCTCGAGCCAGGCCGGCTCGAATTCCTCCAGGGCTGCGGACATCTCTGTCGCCATGTCCAGATCCCAGGCTTGGTTGGCGTCGACCATCAGCGGCAGGTTCCCGACGGCTGCGCGCAGCGCCTTGAGGTTGGCGCAGTCCCGTTCCGTTCCGAATCCGACCTTGAGCTTGAAAGCCCGATAGCCCTCCGCCAGTTTCTGCGCGGCGAGCTTCTCCGGCGCTGTCGGGTTGAGGCCGCTCGCGTAGACCGGTATTGCAGCGGATCTGCCCCCGAGCAGGCGCCACAATGGCTGCTTGAGGCGCCGCGCATGGAGGTCCCACAGCGCGATGTCGATGCCGGCGACGCACTGCGCAATCGGTCCGGGTTCCGCGGCCTGCAGCGCCAGCACCTCGGTTTGCGCCGTGAGCGCGAGGAACGCGCTTTCTGGCGACGCGATCGACTTTCCTACGAGCAGGGGCGCGAACACCGAATCGATGAGGCGTGCCCGATGTTCGGCGCCGACCGTGGGAAAGTTGCACCAGATCTCGCCCCAGCCTTCGGTGCCGTCGGCGTCGGTGACGCGCACGAACACGGCCGGGCGGTCGCGCATCAGCCCGAACGAGGTCTGCACCGGCGTGTCGACCGGCGCACGGTAGACCAGGGCTTCGAGGCGGGCGAGGCGCAGGTTCAGGGGCGGGGTGCTCAAGGATGTCCGGTCAGTCTTGGGCGTGGGGCCGCCCCATGGTTTGCACCGATGATCGCATGATCGTCACCCTGACTGGTTTCGCTGTGCAGCGCGCCACGGCGACCCCGAAGGGCGTACGCTGCGGCGAATCCAAACCGGGAAGGGACGAGACCATGGCAAGCCATGCAAGCGGCGACGGCGGCATTCCCCCGCGGGATGCAACGCAACGCGGCCTGAAGCGCGTGATGACCCTCGGCGGCGCCTACGGCACGCGCAACTACACCATCAAGGATCTGCGCGACCAGAAGGGCCGGCGCGTGCTGGTTGAAACCCTGCCGTTCACGCCCGAGGAAGCGGCGGCGGCCGAGGAAGCCGGCATCGACACGATGAAAGTGCGCTTCGATCCGAAGAACCCGGCCTCCGCCGCGGCGATTCGCAAGGCGGCATCGAACACCTTCATGTCCTTTTCGGTGCCGCTGGTGGCGGCAGCGAGCGAAACAGAGGCGGTGCGCATCGCCTACCAGGCGATGGAACTGGGCGCGGACGCGATCATGTGCCAGTGGTCGCCGCGCTTCATCGCCGCCGCGACGGAAGCCGGCGTGCCGGTGCAGGGCCACGCGGGGCTGGTGCCCAGAAAGAGCACCTGGACCGGCGGCCTGCGCGCGGTGGGCAAGACCCTCGACGAGGCGCTGTGGATCTACGGGGAGATCAAACGCCTCGAGGCGGCCGGCGCCTGGGCGGTCGAGGTCGAGGTGATACCCGAAGCGCTGCTGCGGGAGATCTCGAAGCGCACCACGCTGCTCACCTCGTCCATCGGCGCGGGCGGCGGCGGCGACATCCAGTTCCTGTTCGCCGAGGATCTCCTCGGCAACAACGGACCGCCTTACCCGCGGCATTCGAAGCAGTACCGCAACCTGCACAGGCTGTGCGATGCGATGCAGGCCGAGCGCGTCGCGGGATTCAAGGATTTCATCGCAGACGTGAAGTCCGGGGGCTTCCCGGGACCGGAGCATGTCGTCAAGGCGCCGGACGGATTGCTCGACGCGTTCGTCAAGCAGGTCGGCGTTCAGCGGTAAATATCGTTCCTGCCCGAGCGGTCGGTGCCGGGCAGGTGGGCGGTTTCGCGCCCCGGATTGCCAGCCGCTACAATTCGCCTCCCAAGCGTGTAGGGATTCCCGGAAGGGAGGAGCCATGGACCGATTCAAGGCGTTCGAGGTGAATCTGCTCTGCGGCGCCGGCGGCGCCGAGATCAGCGGTGTGGATGCCTCCCGGCCCCTGGGCGCGGAGGTGGTGGCGGAATTGCGCCGCGCGCTTGCCGAACACTGCGTGATCTTCCTGCGCGGGCAGGATCTCACCCCGGAGCAGCAGAAGACCTTCGCGCGCCACTTCGGACCTCTCGCGCAGACGCCATTCATCAAGTCGCTGGAGGGCCACCCCGAGATGATGCGCATCATCCGCGAGCCGCAGGAGGCGAAAAAGCTCAACTTCGGCGGGCGCTGGCATTCGGACATGACCTTTTCGCCGGAGCCGGTGCTGGGAACCTGCCTGTACGCGCGCGAGTCGCCGGCGGTCGGGGGCGACACGATCTGGACGAACCAGATGCTCGCGTTCGAGGCACTTTCTCCGGCGCTGCAGAAAACGCTCGAACGACTGCGGGTGATGCACAGCGCGAAGCGCTCCTATGGGCCGCAGGGCACCTATGCCGACGACGACCTGAAGAGCATGCGCATCAAGGCGAGCGAGGCGGCGCTGAAGGAGCAGGCGCACCCCTGCATCCGCACCCACCCGGACACCGGTCGCAAGATCCTGTTCGTCAACTGGGTCTATGCCATCCGCTTCGAGGGCATGACCGAGGAGGAGTCGGCGCCGCTGCTCGATTTCCTCAACCGCCACAGCCAGCGGCCCGAATTCCAGATCCGTTTCCGCTGGCGCCAGGGCTCGCTCGCGCTCTGGGACAACCGCTCCACGCAGCACATCGCGGTCAACGACTATCCCGGCTACCGCCGCGTCATGGACCGGGTCACGATCGCCGGCGACAAGCCTTTCTTTGGAGGTTGAATGAAATATCTTTTCCTTTGCCTCGCCATGTTTTCACTCCAGGTCGAGGCGCAAACCTGGCCGAACAAGCCTGTCCGCCTGATCGCTCCCTACCCGCCGGGCGGGCAGACCGACGTGGTGTCGCGCTGGCTGGGGGAAAAGCTCGCGCCGGTGCTCGGGCAGCCGGTGGTGGTCGACAACCGCGCGGGCGCGCAGGGCGCCGTGGGCCTTCAGGCGGCGAAGAATTCGGCGCCCGACGGCTACACCTTCGTCTATACCAACGTCTCCAACCTTTCGATCGCGCCCAACCTCGGAGTCGCGCTGCCGTACGAGGCGATGAAGGACTTCGCGCCGGTCACGCAGCTGGGCCTCACGGTGCTCTCGATGGTCGTTCCCGCCACGCTCGGGCCGAAGACGCTCAAGGAGTTTGTCGCCTGGGCGAAGGCCAACCCGACCGGCGCCAATTTCGCCTCCTTCGGCAACGGCTCGACCTCGCACGTCTACGGCGAGATGCTCAACGGTGCCGCGGGGATTGCCATGGTGCACGTGCCCTACAGCGGCGCCGGGCCGGCGATGCTGGGCATCCTGGCGGCCAGGTGCAAATGACGATCCAGGACCTGTCGGCGACGCGGCCGCATATCGATTCTGGCCGCGTCATCGCGCTCGCGGTGACGGGTCCGCGCCGCTGGCCGGCGCTGCCCGAGTTGCAGACTTTTGCCGAGCAGGGATATCCGCTCGACATCGCCGGCTGGAACGGCATCCACGCGCCGGCGGGCACGCCGCGCCCGATCATCGATCGCATGAATGTGGAGATCAACAAGGTCATCCAGACGCCAGAAGGGCGCGAGCAGATGCTCAAGTTCGGGTTGCTCGCGACCGGCACCACGCCTGACGAGCTCGCCGACATCATCCGCCGCGATACGCCGAAGTGGGGCGAGGTGATCCGCAAAGGGAACATCAAGGCGCAATGAAGCGCAGGCAATTCATCACTGCGGCGGGCGCGCTGGGCTTGTTCCCGGGCCTTTCGTTCGGCCAGGGCAAGACGGCGAAGTACGCGGACATGCACGCGCACCTGATGCGCAGGCAGGGCATTTCGCGCGCGCAGCTGGCTCGGCACGGCATCGTGCTGGTGGCCGAAAAGGTCATCCCCGACGGCCCCCTGATCCGGCGGCTGGGAAACCGGCTCGGCGTCGAGCGCGATGCGCGTCCCGGCGAGATGCGGCGCAGCTTCGAGGTCCAGTTCGAGCGCCTGCGCGCCGCGATCGAGCAGCAGGCGCTGCCGTGCATCGATTCGCTGGCGGCGCTCGACAAAGCGCTGCAAGAAGGGATTCCCGCGGTCGTGCTGGCTTCCGAAGGAGCGGATTTCCTGGAAGGCGATCTCGGCTACCTGGAGCGCATGCGCGCGGTGGGACTGGTGCATCTGCAGCTGGTGCACTACCGGATTTCGGACGTGGGCGACATCTCGACCGAGGAGCCCAGGCACGGCGGGCTGACCGCTTTCGGCAAGGACGTGGTGCGCGCCTGCAATCGGCTCGGCATCCTGGCCGATGTCGCGCACTGCACGAGCGCTGGCGTCGAGCAGGCCATCGAGCTCTCCATGAAGCCGATCGTCTATTCGCACGGGCACGTGCTCGCCAATGCGCCCGCTGCGGCACAGGGCGGCGTCGCGGCGCGGGCGATCCACCTGCCGCTTGCGAAACGCATGGCGGAGAAGGGCGGGGTAGTCGGCATCTGGCCGCTAGGCTCGCAGTATGCGACGCGCGAGGTCTATGCGGATGCTCTGCTGCGCACGGCCGATGCCGTGGGACCGATGCATGTCGGCATCGGCAGCGACCTCAACGGCCTGCCAAGCACTGTGCTGCCGACGCACGAAGAGTTCGCCGAAGTCGCCGAGCTCCTGGCGAAGCGCGGCTTGAGCGGAGCGCAGGTTGAAGGCATCATGGGCGGCAACTATATTCGGGTTCTTCGCGAGGCCATGAAGCCATGAAGCGCTTGCTGATCTGGCTGCTGCTGTTCCCGCTCGCGGCGCTTGCCGCGCCGATGACGAACGAGGACGTGATCAAGATGGTGCGCGGCGGCTTGAGCGACGCCACGGTGCTGCAGGCGATCGACAACGCGGAGCCGCGCTTCGACACCAGCCCCGATGGCCTCGTGAAACTGAAGCAGGAGGGCGTCAGCGACGCCGTCATTCAGCGGCTCCTCGGCAAGAAGCCCGTTCCGCCGGTTGCGTGCGTCGAATGCGGCACGGTCACCGGCATCCGCGAAATCAACAAGCCCGGCCAGGCGACCGGCGTGGGAGCGTTCGCGGGCGGCGTGCTGGGCGCAGTGCTCGGGCGCTCGGCCGGCGGGCGCGATCACCGCACCGCCGGTACGGTCGTCGGCGCCGCCGGCGGCGCGCTGGCCGGGCACATGATCGAAAAGAAGGCGCGCGAAGGCCATGTGTTCGAAATCGGCGTGCGCTTCGACGACGGCAGCACTCGCGTCTTCACGCAGGAAACGCACCCGTCTTGGGCGGCGGGTGCCCGCGTCAAGCTGGTGAATGGAGCCCTGACAGGGTTGTAACTACAGGCCCAGGTAGGCCTGGCGAACGCGGTCATCGTGCAGCAGGTCTTTGCCGGATCCGCTCATGACAATGCTGCCATTCTCCAGCACGTAGGCGTGGTTGGAGATCTTCAGCGACACCGCCACGTTCTGCTCGACCAGCAGCACCGTCAGGCCTTTGGCGT
This sequence comes from Nitrosomonadales bacterium, assembly GCA_005240145.1. GTDB lineage: Bacteria > Pseudomonadota > Gammaproteobacteria > Burkholderiales > SG8-39 > RBG-16-66-20. Next base: position 33,767 of record SBAS01000011.1, read on the forward strand.
TCAGCGCGCGGATGGTGTGCAACACCTCCTGCACGATCAGCGGGGCCAGTCCCAGCGACGGCTCGTCGAACATGATGAGTTCCGGGTTGCCCATCAGGCAGCGGCCGATGGCGAGCATCTGCTGTTCGCCGCCCGACAGCGTGCCGGCGGCCTGCGCGCGGCGCTCGGCGAGGATCGGGAACATGGCGTAGACCTCCTGCATCTTCTGCTTCGTGCCGGTGCGCGCGCGCGGCAGCATCGCGCCCATCTCGAGGTTCTCCTCGACCGAAAGCGTCGGGAAGACCTGGCGCCCCTCGGCGACCTGGCCGATGCCGAGATTGCAAATCTGGTGCGATTCCTTTCCTTCAATTCGAAGGTTCTTGAATGAAATTCGTCCGGATCTAGGCTTCTCAATGCCTGCAATCGTTCGAATGAGCGAGGACTTTCCCGCCCCATTGGCGCCGATGATCGCAACGATCGCGCCTTGCGGCACCTCGAGGCTGACCTGCGCCAGCGCCTGCGCGTCGCCATAGTAGAGGTCGAGATCGCGGATGGAAAGCATCAGAGTTCCGTTTCCTCGCCCAGGTAGCACTCCAGCACCGCCGGATCGCGCACCACCTCGGCCGGCGCGCCGCGCGCGATGATTTCGCCGTGGTGCAGCACCACGACTTGTTGCGCGAGAGCCATCACCGCTCGCATTACGTGCTCGATGAGCAGGATCGTCAGTCCGTCGGCCCGGTTCAGCTCGCGGAACACCGCCACCATCTCGTCGCACTCGGTCGGCCGCAGGCCCGCCATTACCTCATCGAGCAGCAGCAGCCTGGGTCGGGTCGCGAGCGCCCGCGCCACCTCCAGCCGCTTGCGATCGGGCAGGGTGAGCGACGCGGCAGGAAGGTTTGCTTTCGTTGCCAGTTTGAGTTTTTCAAGAATCGAAAGGGAAAACCCGCGTGCGGCAGAAACACTCTGTTCCCGCAGCAAGGCCCCCACCATCACGTTGTCGAGCACGGAGAGCCCGGCGAAGGGCTTGACGATCTGGAAGGTGCGACCGATTCCGGCCGCGCAGACTTGATCCGGTCTCAGCTCTTGAATGAATGAATTCCGCAACGCGATCGTTCCGGAATCTGGCGCAAACACCCCCGCAATCATGTTGAAGCAGGTGGTCTTGCCGGCGCCGTTGGGGCCGATGAGCGCCACGACGCCGCGCTCCGGGACGTCGAAGCTCGCCGCCGCGACCGCGCGCAGCCCGCGGAAGGACTTGGAGATGCCGCGCACTTCGAGCAACGCGCTCATTTCCCCACTCCCAGCCTGCGCGCCAAGGCGGGCCAGATGCCGCGCGGCAGGAACATTACGACGACCAGCAGCACCAGGCCGTAGAACACCTGCTTCACCCCCGGAAACTCCCAGCCCAGCGCGGCGAGACCCTCGGTGATGCCGTCGGAGAGCAGGATGAGCACGGCGGCGCCGAGGATCGGGCCGAACAGCGTGCCGATACCGCCGATGATGGGGCCGAGGATGATCTCGATCGAGCGGCTGATGTGGAAAATCTGCTCGGGGAACAGGTTGTTGTAGTAGAACGCGTAGAACACGCCGGCCACCGAAGTCATCGCCGAACTGATGACCACCGCCAGCATCTTCCAGCGGAAGGTGTTGATGCCGAGCGCCTGCGCCGCCTCCTCGTTCTCGCGGATCGCTTGCCAGTAGTACCCGGCTTTTGATTTCAACAATAGAAAACAAAAAATGAAGGCAAGGGCACACAGTGCCAGCATCACGTAATAGAACATCGCCGGCGTACCGCGCAGGTTGACGAGGTCCCAGCCGGTGCGGTGCTCGACCTTGATGAACAGGCCGCCCGGGCCGCCGAGCCACTGGATGTGGTCGAAGCCAATGCGGGTGAATTCGGCGAAAGCGATCGTCAGCAGCGCGAAGTAGACCCCGGAGATGCCGAAGCGGAAGGCGAGGAAGCCGATCGCGGCGCCGAGCAGCATGCAAAGCAGGATGGCGAGCCAGATCCCGGCCCAGGCGCCGAGACCCGTATGGAAATACAGGCCTGCCGCAGCGTAGGCACCGACGCCGACGTAGAGCGAGTGGCCGAGCGACAGCTGCCCGGCGAACCCCATCATCACGTTCCAGGCCTGGCCCGCGTAGGCGAAGAACAGGATCAGCGTGGCGACCGAGAGCGCGTAGGGCCCGGCGAACGTGGGGAAAAAAACGAGAACGAGAAGCAGAATCGAAAGAAGGATCTTCGCTCTCATGGGCGCCGTCCCAGCAAACCCTGTGGCCTTAACAGCAGCACCAGGATCAGCAGCCCGAAACTGAACATGCTCTTCGCCGAGGGCGTGATGAAGAGGCCGGCCAGCGCCTCGGAGACGCCGATCAGGACGCCGCCCAGCAGCGCTCCGGCCATCGAGCCCAGCCCGCCGACGATAACGATGACGAAGGCGAGCAGCGTGTAGTAGGGGCCGAGCGGCGGGGTGACGTCGACCAGCAGCACCATCATGCAGCCGGCGATCGCGACGCAGGCCGAACCCAGGCCGAAGGTGAAGGCGTAGTAGTGCTTGACGTTGAGGCCGACCACCTTGGCGCCGAGCCAGTTGTCGGCGCAGGCGCGGATCGCCCTGCCGGTGGGCGTGTAGCGGAAGAACGCGAACAGCGCGGCGGAAGCAGCGCAGGCCACCAGCGCGGCGTAGAACTTGCCGCGGTCGAGCAGCAGCGGTCCCAGCTCGATCGACTCCAGCAGGTAATCGAGCTGCACGCTGCGGGCGCCGGGGCCGAAGATCACCAGCAGCGCGTTCACCATGATGATGGCGACCGCGACCAGCAGCATGAACTGCGAATGCTCGGGGCGCGTGATGAAGGGATTGATCAGCCCCGCCTGCATGGCGTAGCCGAGCACGAAAAAGGCGAGCGCCACCGGCAGGATGGCGAGGAAGGGGTCGAGCCCGAGCGTCGTGAACAGCACCACCGCCGCGTACATCGCGATGGTCATCATCTCGCCGTGGGCGAAGTTGACCACCCGCACCACGCCAAAGATCACCGACAGCCCGAGCGCCATCAGGCCGTAGACGAGGCCCGTCAGCACGCCCGCGAGGGCGAGGTTGGCGACGTTGACCGGGTCCATCGACCCGTGTGCGGCGCCGCTGGCCTCAGGCCCTGGGCATCGGGAACACCGGCTTGGCCGTCGCCGCCGCCTGCGGCAGCACCACGGTCGGCACCAGGTTCAGGTTCTGCAGGCAGGCCGAGCCGATGCCTTCGACCTGGCCCTTGGCGTTGAACTTGATCGGCCCCCCCAGCATCATTTTCGAGGTGATGTTGGTCTGGCGGATGGCCTCGGCAAGCGTCTTCGGTTCGGTGCTGCGCGCGCGCTTGTACGAGTCCGCGGCGATCAGGATCGCCTCGAAGGTGAAGCCGGCGTTCAAGCCGTGGAACACCAGCTTGTCCTTCGGGTTCTGCTTGAGGAACGCCTTCTCCACCACCTTGGTGAGCTCGGCGTTCGGGTTGTACCAGGGCACGTTCGATATGCAGTGCTCGGAGTGCTTGCCCAGCGCCTTGAAAAATTGCTCCTCGTACATCCCGGGCGAGCCCGGGCTGATAACGCCCATCGGGTACCAGCGCTGCTTCACCATCTCGCGGCGCAGCAGGATGGCGTCGTTCAATCGGCACACCAGCAGCAGGAAGTCGGCGTTGGTCGCCTTCGCCTTGCCGATCTCGACCGTGAGGTCCTTCGCCGCCGGGTCGTAGGAGATCGTCTCGACGATCTTGAACGGCAGCTGGGTCTGCGTCGGCAGGATGGCGCCGATGCCCCTCGCCATGGCCTGGCCGAAGGTATCGTTGACGTGCATGAACACCGCAGTACGCGGCACGGTATTGGTGGCGCGGAACAGGTCGCCGATCAGCGCCAAGCCGTTCCTGACGATGTCGCCCGCGGTCTGGAAATTGCGGAACACGAACTTGTAGCCCTGCTCGGTGATCGGCGGCGCGGCGGCGATGTTGATGACGAAGGGCACGCCGCGCTGCTCCGCGACCTGCGCGATCGCGGTAGCCGCGCCGGAATCGAACGGGCCTACCAGCACGTGCGCGCCTTCCTGGATCAGGCGCTCGGCGCGGGTGCGCGCGGTGTCGACGTTGGATTCCCAGTCGGCGTTCATGAGTTCGATGTCGACGCCAAGCATCTCCCTGATCACGCCCGGGGCGAGGTCGGCACCTTTCTGGCAGGACTGGCCGATGAAGCCCTGCACGCCGGAACGCGGCAGGATGACGCCTACCTTCAACCTCTGCGACTGCGCGCGAAGGATGCCGAACGGCGAAAGCGCGCTTGCCGCGCCTGCGGCGGCCAAGGTCTTGCTGAATTGCCGGCGATCCATGATTTCTTCTCCCGATAGGGTCTGCGTAAATGTTATATAGCATCATCGGACTGGAGGAGACAACCATGGACCTCGTCAATGCCCGCCGCCGCGCACTGCTGGCAGCGGCGCTCGCAATGCCTTTCGCCGCCAGCGGCCAGAGCGGCTGCGGCGCGGCCACCCCGCAGGACATGGAAGGTCCGTTCTACAAGCCTGGCGCACCCTTGCGCGCTAACCTGGCTGAAGCGGGTTCGACCGCCGGCCGGATGCTGCTGACCGGATTCGTGCGCTCCGCCGAGTGCAAACCGCTCGCGGGCGTTTCGCTTGATTTCTGGCACGCCGACGACAAAGGCGAATACGACAACTCGGGCTACCGCTATCGCGGCATCGTTTCGACGGACTCGCAGGGGCGCTACCGGCTGGAGACCAACCTGCCGCCGCCGTACATGGGCCGGCCACGCCACATCCATGTCAGGCTGCAGCGGCTTGGTGGCCGCGTGCTGACGACGCAGCTTTATTTTCCCGGCGAAGCGCGCGGCGCGAATAGCGCCTTGGTGGTGAAGATGGAACGCCGTGCCGATGGGCGCACCGCAAGCTACGACTTCGTGATCTCGTCGCCGCTGAACCCGTAGCATCACTTGTTTCCCCACTAGCCGTCCGGATGCGATAATCGCACCATGACCTACGTCGTCACCGAAGCCTGCATCAAGTGCAAGCACATGGATTGCATCGAGGTTTGCCCCGTGGACTGCTTCTACGAGGGTGAAAACATGCTCGTCATCCACCCCGACGAATGCATCGACTGCGGCGTGTGCGAGCCCGAATGCCCGCCCAAGGCGATCGTGCCCGATTCCGATCCCCAGGCCGACAATTGGCTCAAACTGAACACCGAGTTCGCCGTGAAGTGGCCCAACATCACGCGCAAGGGCACGCCGCCGCCCGATGCGGACGACTGGAAGGAAGTGCCCGACAAGTACGCCAAGTACTTCACGCCAAACCCGGGCAAAGGCGAGTAGCCACGGGTTTTCCCTCATGGAGTTGACCTCCGAGGAACAATCCATCCTCGGCGGCGGGCGCGGCGAGGCGGCCAGGCGCGCGCTCCAGTACCAGCTCGAAGTCGGCAAATTCTGGGGCGCGAAGCGCTTCGTCCCGGTCACCAACGTGCACATGATGGGCGACATCGAAGTCATGGGCGATGCCGGGCTGGAGTTTCTCAGGAACGAAGTAAAACAATCCGCGCGTTGCGCCGTTCCCACAACCACGAACGCCCGCTGCATGGATTTCGCCCACTGCGAGCGCATGGGGCAGGACGCCGGCGAGGCCGTGAAGGAGCGCGAAATCATCGCCATCCTGCGGCGCATGGACGTCGCCACCACCGACACCTGCATCAACTACCAGACCGTCTACCAGCCGCACCTGGGCGAGCACGTCGCCTGGGGCGACACCGGCACCGTGATCTACGCCAATTCGGTGTTCGGCGCGCGTTCAAATTTCGAAGCCGGTCCCGCCGCGCTCGCCGCCGCCCTGACCGGGCGCACGCCCGAATACGGATTTCATCTCGATGAGCATCGCCAAGGCACGTTCGCCGTCGAGCTCAAGGCAGGGCTGAACGACCTGGCGGACTGGGGAGCGGTCGGCAAGCTGGTCGGCGAATCGCACCAGAATTATTACGCGGTTCCCGTATTCCATAGTTACCGGCGCATACCGACCGCCGACGAACTCAAGCACCTGGGGGCGGCACTTGCGAGTTACGGCTCCATGGGCATGTTTCATTTTTCCGGGGTCACGCCGGAAGCACCTTCGATTCTGCCCAGTGAAAAGATGGTTGTAGCCGAGGCCGATCTGGAAGCGGTCTATCGGAACTACAAGCTCGGCGATGGAGACGCGAGGCTGGTCGTATTCTCCGGACCCCAGCAGTCGTTGTTCGAAATGAAGAATTTGAGTTATTTGTTTGAAAATAAAAAAGTGAAAAGCGGAACTACCTGCATCGTCACCACGAATTCGGCGATTCTCAAGCAGTCGCGGGATCTGGGTTACGCGAAGATTCTGGAGGACGCGGGCGTGACGATCCTTGAGGGCGTGTGCTTCTACATCCTGCAGAACCTCTCGCCGATGCGCGAGAAGAACCGCTGGACCAACATGGTTTCGAATTCGGCCAAGATCGTGAACATCATCGGCGCGCACCGCTTCAACACCATCCTGCGGCGCACGGCAGACTGTGTTGGGATCGCCTGTTCAGGGGTCTTGAAATGAACATCAAGGTAAAACGCGCCTTTGGCCAGGTCGTGGAAGGCGAAGCCGTCGTCTCGGAGGAGGGTTTTTCGCCACGCTACGACCTCGACCGCTGGACCGGCCTCATCACCAAGCCGGGCCACAAGCTGGAAGGCACGAGCATCGTCGACAAGATCTGCTTCTTTCCCACCGCCAAGGGAGGCATTGCCGCCGGCTGGGCATTCTACGACATCAAGTGGAAGAAAATCTCGCCTAAGGCATTCATCTTTGGTGTCACGAATCCGGTGATGGTCCAAGGCGCCGTCTTTGCCGGCATCCCGATCACCGAAGGCTGGGATCCGCATCCGCGCGCGGTTGTAAAGACCGGAGACTGGGTACGCGTCGATCCAGGCAGAAAACTGATCGAGGTCCTAAAACGCGCGCCCTAGTCGCAGTCGTCGCGCTGGCCTTGGCCGCGTGCTCGCCCCAGGCGGTGCGGATGGGCCAGGGCGAATGGCTGCCGTCACCCAATTTCGACGAGCGCCGGCCCGGCTTCGTCATCATTCACCATACCTCGAGCGACACGGCAGCGCGCGCCATCCGCATCCTGAGCGATCCCGGGAGCAAGGTGAGCGCGCATTACGTGATCGATCGCGACGGCCGCCTGGTCCAGCTGGTCGACGAGCGCGCGCGCGCCTGGCATGCGGGAGACTCCCGCTGGGGCGGGATTGCGGACCTCAATTCTTTCTCCATTGGCATCGAGCTGGTGAACACCGGCGAGGAGCCATTTGCCGAACCGCAAATCGTGGCTTTGCTCTCGCTCCTCGCGGGACTGCGCGAGCGGTACCGGATTCCCGTGGCAAATTATCTGGGTCACGGCGACATTGCGCCGGGCAGGAAGGTCGACCCCAGCCGTTCCTTTCCCTGGCAACGCCTGGCCGCGCAGGGCTTCGGGCTGTGGTGCGAGGCGCCGGCGCCGGCTGCGCCGCCCGGTCTCGATGCGATTGGCGCGCTGCAGGCGTTCGGCTACGACGTAGCGGATGTGGCCGCCGCAGCGACGGCGTTCCGCCGCCATTTCAGGGGCGAGGAACGCAGCGGGGCCGTTCTGGACGAGACGGAACGCGCGCTGCTCGCCTGCTTGCTGGAATTGAAGCGCCGCTGATAATGCGCGGCAACTGCTCTGACAGAGAGGCAGGACATGACGCATTTCCCGCGGCTGCCATAAGTCATGCCGAAATCGTTTCCTGAGCGCTTGCGCGCAAGCGTGGAACTGCTTGAGCAGATCGCCGCCGACTGGCGCCTGCTGGAGGAGCTGCCCGCGGCGGAGCGGCGGCGCCTGCACGCTGCGGTGGCCCTCCTGTACAACCCCGATCCGGTGGCGCGCCGCAGGCGGATGAAGGCCGAGGAACGCGCGCGCCGCGCGGCCGGCACGCGGCGCGAAGAGGAGGTGCTGCAGAAGACCGGCATCCGGGAGCTGCGCCGCAAGCCGGTGTTCACGACGCCCAACGTTTATCCGCCGAAGGAAATCGCCGCCGAGCCCAGCGCATCCGGCGAGTCGCAGCATTGTTATGTTTGCAAGCAGAAGTACGCGCAGATCCATCATTTCTACGACCAGCTGTGCCCGGTCTGCGCGGAATTGAATTTCCGCAAGCGCACCGAGCTTGCCGACCTGCGCGGCCGCGTGGCGCTGCTCACCGGCGGGCGCGTGAAGATCGGCTACCAGGCGGGACTGAAGCTGCTGCGTGCAGGCGCGCGGCTCATCGTTACCACGCGTTTCCCGCGCGACTCGGCGGCGCGCTATGCGCGCGAGCCCGACTTCGCGCAATGGGGCGACCGGCTGGAAATCTACGGCCTGGACCTGCGCCACACGCCCAGCGTCGAGGCGTTCTGCCGGCAATTGCTGGCAACGCACCCGCGGCTGGATTTCATCATCAACAACGCCTGTCAGACCGTGCGCCGGCCGCCGGAGTTCTACCGGCACATGATGGAAGGAGAAAAGGTCGCGCTTTCCGGATCGCAGATAAGGCTCATTGCCGAAGTTCCGAGCGCGCCCGAGCTTTCGCAGGTGAAGCTGCTGCCGGAGGACTTCTCGGTGCAGAAGCATCTATTCCCGCAAGGCCGGCTCGACCAGGACCTGCAGCAGGTGGACCTTCGCGGGCGCAACTCCTGGCGCCTGCTGCTGGCCGAAGTGCCGGCAGTGGAGATGCTGGAGGTGCAACTCGTCAACGCGGTCGCGCCGTTCATCCTCAACGCGCGCCTGAAGCAGCTCATGCTGCGCTCGCCGGAGCGCGACAAGCACATCGTCAACGTCTCGGCGGTCGAAGGGCAGTTCTACCGCAACTTCAAGACTACCCGCCATCCGCATACCAACATGGCCAAGGCCGCGCTCAACATGATGACGCGCACCTCGGCCACCGACTACCACCACGACGGCATCCACATGAACAGCGTCGATACGGGCTGGGTGACCGACGAAGATCCGGTGGAGATCGCCGCGCGCAAGACCGCCGAGCACCGTTTCCATCCGCCGCTGGATATCGTCGACGGCGCCGCGCGCATCGTCGATCCCATCATCGCCGGCTTCAACACCGGTGAACATGTTTGGGGTAAATTCCTCAAGGACTACCAGCCTACAGATTGGTAACGGGCTTCAGGGCGGCGGCCCGTCCGCGCCGAACAGCAATCTCGCCCTCTGGTCGCTCGGCGATGCGCGGCTGGCGCTGATCTCGAGCACCGCTGCCGGCGTATGGCGTTCGGCCCGGGCACGTTGCGCCCGCAGGGTGGCGATGCGCCGGTCCAGTTTGTCTGCCGCATCCTGCATGCCACGGGCGTCCAGGATCTGGCGCAGCCGCATGAGTTCGTCGATTTTCTGCATCGCGACGTCCGTCGCCGTGGTCGATGAGGGTGCGGCGATCGCCTCGCCCTCCGTCAGCGAGCGCGGCGGCGCGCCCCAGTGCGACTTGGGCTGGTTCGCGGCGGCGACGAACTCCTGGGGCGCGGCTAACAGCCGCGCGAGGTCGAGGCGCCGGAACTTGAAGGCCCATTCCAGCGCACCGTCGCCCCGGTCGTTCTTCACGCGCGGGTCGGCACCGCGCGCGAGCAGCTGCCTGAGCAGCTTCTCGTGGCCCTCGTAAACCGCCATCATGAGCACGCTCGAACCGTTGCTGCTGCGCGCGTTGATGTCGGCGCCGTTCTCAAGCAGCAGCGTGGCGATCTCGGCACGCCCGGCGAACACCGCGTAGTGCAGCGCGCTCCAGCTCATCGACTCGCTGTTGATGCGCGCGCCCTTCGCCAGCAGCCACTTGACCGCGTTCGCGTGTCCCTGCCAGGCCGCGTGCATCAGCGCCCGTTCGCCCAGGGCATTTGCCTTGTTGACGTCCGCGCCGCGCGCGACCAGCAGTTCCATCATCGGAATGTCGCCGCGCCAGGCGCCGATCATGAGGCCGGTGCCGATGCGATCGGCCATGTAGTCCGCAGGCAGGCCGGCGTCGAGCCATTTGCGCAGCTGCGCGACATCGCCCGACTCCAGGCTGCTGCCGAAGGTCGCCGGGTCCGGCTGCGCCAGCAGCTTGCCTGCAGGCAGCAGCAGCAGCGCGCACAGGAGTGTCCTGCTGATAAAGTGTCGCAACACCGTTCGATCCTTCAGCCGTACACCATGAAACTCGCGCCTTCCTTCGTGGGCCGTTCCTTCGCACTTTCGCTCGTGCTGCACGCGGCGGTGATCGCCGCGAGCCTGCCGATCCTCGCTCCGGCTCCGCGCAACGCGCGGCTGGCGAACGCGGAGCTGACGGTATGGTTGCGCGAGCCAGCCGTCGAACTCGTGCCGATGCCGGAACAGCCGCGCCAGCTGATGCCCCTGGGCGCCCCGCGCAATCCTAGCGCAGCCGCGGGTCCAGTTCCGAAACCTGTGGCGGTGGCGCGCCTCGAAGGTGAAGCCGCGGCCAGCGCGAACGAGCAATTGCGGCGCGAGCTGCCGTATCCGCCCGAAGCGATCGAGCGCGGGTTGCAGGGCGAGGCGCTGGTGCTGCTGTTTCTCGACGCCTCGGGCAACGCCATCGCCGCCCGGATCGAATCGAGCAGCGGGCACGCGATCCTCGATGACGCGGCCTTGCGCGCGGCACGCACGCTTCGCGCGCTGCGGCCGGGCGCGCCGGGCGCGCCGGGCGCGCTCCCCACCAGCGCGCCGCGCGAAGTGTTGTTGCCGGTGCGTTTTCGCCTGCGCTGAGCCGGGCTACTTTTTCTTCGCGCTACCGAAATCGAGGTCGTGGATGCCCTCGAGTTCATCCTTGTGCTTCGCGCGCAATTCCTCAAGTCCCTTCGCCACCTTCATGAACGCGGCGACCACCGAAGGGTCGAACTGCTTGCCGGATTCAGCCGCAATCTTCTTCGCCGCTTCCATCGACGAAATCGGGCTGCGGTGGCGCTGCGTCGAGGTCATGGCTTCGAAGGCGTCGGCTAGCGCCATGATGCGGCCCGGCACCGGAATCGCGTTGCCCTTCAGTTTCTTCGGGTAGCCGGTCCCGTCCCAGCGCTCGTGGTGGGTGAGCGCCATGATGCGCGCCTGCTCGAGCATCGGGTCCTTGTGCTCGCCGATGATGCCGGCGCCGATTTCCGGGTGCTTGCGCATCTCGGCCCATTCCTTTTCATTGAGCGCGTCGCTCTTGGTCAGGATGCGCTCCGGCACGCCCATCTTGCCGATGTCGTAGAGCGGCGCGGCCGCCGACAGGATCTCCACCACCTTGCTCTTGAGGCCGAGCCCCTGCGACAGCAGTTCGACGTAGCCGCTGACGCGCAGCACGCGGTTGGTGAGCCCGCCTTCGCGGAATTCCATGGCGCGCGCCAGGCGCCGGATCAGCTCCAGGCGCGTGTTGTGGAGCTCCTCGGTGCGCTGCTGGATCTGGTCCTCGAGCGCGCGCCGCTGGTCCACCAGCGCGAGCTGGGTGCGCACGCGCAGCATGGTGATGGGGGCGCTGATCGGCTTGGCAATGTAGTCCACCGCGCCGGCGAGCAGTCCCTTCGCCTGGTCCTTCGGGTCGCTGCGTCCGGTAACGAAGATCACCGGGATGTGCGCCAGCGCCGGGTTGGCCTTGAGCCGCGCGCAGACCTCGTAGCCGTCGAGCGCCGGCATCTCGACGTCGAGCAGGATCAGGTCGGGCAGCGGTTCGGTGTCGGCGGCTGCCAGCGCCTCGTCGCTGTCGACCGCGTAGCGCACGTCATACTTGGACTTGAGCATGATGCCGAACAGATTGCGGATGTCCTCGGAATCGTCTGCAACGAGGATCAGCGGCCGGTTGCTCATGGTGGCCGCGATTATAGGCGCTTGCGCAGCTCTGTTTTGAGCACCTTGCCGTAATTGTTCTTCGGCAGCGCCGCGACGAAACGGTAGTCCTTCGGCCGCTTGAAACGGGCAATGCTGGACAGGCAAAGGGTGTCAAGGTCTTGTGTTTGCGCTTTTACTCTCTGGTCTTTTAAAACCACGAAAGCAACAACTTCCTCTCCCCATTCCGGGTGCGGGCGCCCGACGACCGAGCATTCGGCGACCGCGGGATGGCGCAGGAGTACTTCCTCGACTTCGCGCGGATAGATGTTCGAGCCGCCCGAGATGATCATGTCCTTGGAGCGGTCGAGGATGGTGAGGAAGCCCTGTTCGTCCATGCGGCCGATGTCTCCCGTGTGCAGCCATCCTCCGCGCAGTGTTTGCGCGGTGGCCCCGGGGTTGTTCCAGTATCCGGCCATCACGCAGTCCGAGCGTGTCACGATCTCGCCCGATTCCAGCACCTTCACTTCGACCCCGGTGCGCGCAAAGCCGCAGGTTTCCAGATGGGTCCTATTGGCGTGAAAGCTCTGCGGCAGCCCGGTGATCGTCATGGGACTTTCGCCCTGGCCGAAGAGCTGGTACAGGCGCGGCCCGAAGAGTTCGATCGCGCGCAGGCTGTCGGCGACGTACATGGGCGCGCCGCCGTAGGTGATCGTCTTCAGCGTCGCCGGCGTGCGTGCCGCGGGGCTCGCGAGCAGGCGCACGATCATCGTCGGCGCGGCGAAGAAGGACGCGTTTGGCCAGCGCTCGAGCAGGTCGAAGATCTCCGCCGCGTCGAAACCGCCGCTTTCCGGGATCACGTTCACCGCGCCGGCGGCGAAATGCGGCAGGCCGTAGAGTCCCGAGCCGTGCGAGAGCGGCGCCGGATGCAGGGCGGCGTCGCCAGGGCCCAGCTTGTCGATGTCGGCGAAGTAGGCCTGCGTGGCGAAGAGGAGGTTGCGGTGCGTGATCATCGCCCCCTTCGGCACCCCGGTGGTGCCGCTGGTGTAGAAGAGCCAGGCGAGGTCATCGGGCCGCACAGCGACGGGCTCGCGCGGTTCGCCGTCGAGCTGCGCAAACTCCGTCGGATCGAAAAAGCTGGCCTTCGCGCCGCAATTGCCGATGATGTATTCGAATTCCTTCGCGTGCAGCTTGGCGTTCATCGGCACTGCGGCGAGGCCCGCATGCCAGCAGGCGAACATCAAGTCCCAGTACTGCGGGCAGTTCTTCATCGCCAGCGCCACCCGGTCGCCGGGTTGCAGGTTGAATTTTGCAGTTATTCCTGCAGCAAGCCGGGCAACCCGGCGGGAAAAACTCCCATACGATGAAACAATTTTTCCTCCCAACGCCAATGCAGGCTGTTCGGGAAGCCGCCGCGCGCTGTTCAGCAGGAGGTGCGCGATGTTCACGTGAAGGACAACTGCGGGCCGAAGAACGCTCGGGCGTTGCGCGTGGTTTCCTCGGCGACCCGTTCGGCCGGCTTGCCGAGCGCGCGCGCCACGGCGCGCAGGATGTGCGGCAGGTGGGCGGGTTCGTTGCGGCGCGCCTTGGGTTGCGGACGCATGTCGCGCGGGGTGAGGTAGGGAGAATCCGTTTCCAGCATCAGCCGGTCCGGCGGGACGTCGCGCACCAGCGCAGCGAGGTGCGCGCCACGGCGTTCATCGCAAATCCAGCCCGTGATGCCGATGTGGAGACCCAGCTCGAGGTAGGCATGCAGTTCTGCCTTGTCGCCGGTGAAGCAGTGCGCGACTGCGCGCGGAAGGGTTTTGAATTGCTTCAATACCTCAATGAATTTGTCTTTTGCATCCCTCGAATGCAAGAACAGGGGCTTCTTGATCTCGCATGCCAGTTCCACCTGCGCGGCGAACCACTTTTCCTGGTCGGGATGCGGCGAGTAGTTGCGGTTGAAGTCCAGGCCGCATTCGCCGATCGCCACCACCTGCGGGTGCTGCGCGAGCACGCGCAGGGCCGGGATCGTCGAGGCATCGCATGCGCTGGCGTGGTGCGGGTGCACGCCCGCCGTGGCATAGACCGTTTGCGGGTGAGTGTTGGCCGCCTTGAGCGCGTTCACGCTTTCAGCTACCGATGTTCCCGTCACGATGATCGCAGCCACCCCTTCCGCGCTTGCCCGTGCCAGCACTTCCGGCAGGTCGCCATGGAACGCCGGATGGGTAAGATTCGCACCGATATCAACAAGTTGCATCGCGGCGCGGAGTATACTCGCGCGCCATGCCGAGTCCCGACGCCGCGCTCGAAATCAGGACCGTCGCGAACGACCCGGTACCGGTACGGATTCGCGCCAGCGGTGCGTGGACCTTCAGCGGCCTCAAGCAGCGGCGCGACGAGATCGCCCACCGGCTCGCCGAGGCCAAGAGGCAACCGGCCGATCGCGTTGCCTGGGATCTCTCGGGCATGGACGAGCTGGACGATGCGGGCGCAGTGTGGCTGGCGCAGGCGCTGCATGGCGCACCGCATGTGGAGGTGGCACCGCGCCACCGCGAAATGCTCAAGCAGGTGAGCGAGGGCATGCTGGTGCGGCGGGATACGGCCGCTTTCGATCCGCTCGCCGGCGTGGTGTGGACCGGGCAGGCCACCGCGGACGCGATGATCCACTTGCGCGACGGCATTGCCCTGCTCGGGCGGCTCGCGTTCGACATCGCCGGCATGGTGCGCCAGCCGCGCGAGTTTCCGCTGCGCGAGTTTTCCGCCGGCATCTTCCGCGCCGGCGTTACCGCGCTGCCGGTGACGATGCTGGTCGGCTTCCTTGTCGGCATCGTGCTCACCTATCTGTCGGCGCTGCAGCTCAAGCGCTACGGCGCGGACCTGCTGGTCATCAACATCGTCGGCGTCGGCGTGCTGCGTGAGCTCGGGCCGATGCTCGCCTCGATCATCGCGGCCGGGCGCTCGGGCTCGGCGATCACCGCACAACTCGGCGTCATGCGCGTCACCGAGGAAGTCGAGGCGCTCTCGGTGATGGGTATCTCGGTCACCACGCGCCTTGTGCTGCCGCGCGTGCTGGCGCTGGCGATCGCGCTGCCGCTGGTCACGTTCTGCACCGACATCGCCGCGCTCGCGGGCGCGATGCTGATCACCAAGTTCACGCTCGGCATCACCCCGGGCGCCTTCGTCCAGGCGCTGCCCCTGGCCGTCGAGGTGACGAATTTCTGGATCGGCATCGGCAAGTCCGTGGTATTCGGCTTCGCGGTGGCTTTCGTCGCCTGCCACTATGGCTTGCGCGTCCTGCCGAACACCGACAGCCTGGCGGTGGGCGTGACGCGTTCGGTCGTCGTGGCCATTACCTGCGTAATCATCCTCGACGCCATTTTCGCCATCCTGCTGCGTAACCTGGGCTGACATGGGCCACGGGGAAGCCGTTCCTGAAGAGGAATACGTCATCGAGATCAAGGGCCTGGTCAACACGGTGGGCGCGAACGCCATCCTGCACCGTGACCTCGACCTGCAGGTGCGCCGCGACGAGGTGATGTCGCTGGTGGGAGGATCGGGCAGCGGCAAGACCCAGCTGGTGCGGGTGATCCTCGGACTGAAGCGGCCCAAGGCGGGCACGGTGCGCGTGTTTGGCGTTTCCTGGGAGGATTCCAGCGCGAAGAAGGTCCGCGATGCGCGCCGGCGCATGGGCATGCTGTTCCAGAACGGCGCGCTGTACTCCGCGCTCACCGTCTACGACAACGTCGCCTTCCCGTTGCGCGAGCGCGGCGGCCTGTCGGCAGAGGAAATCCGCGGCATCGTGCATACCAAGCTCGCGCAGGTGGAGCTCGATCCCAGCCACGGCAAGCTCCTGCCGGCCAACCTGTCCGGCGGGATGGTGAAGCGCGTGTCGCTGGCGCGCGCGCTCGCGCTCTCGCCCGACCTGCTTATCCTGGATGAGCCCACTGCAGGCCTCGATCCGGACAGGTCGGAGGGCTTCGTGCGCCTCATCAAGCGCCTGCGCGAAGACCATCGCTTTGCCGTCGTGATGGTGACCCACGATCTGGATACGCTGTTCGAACTGACCGATCGCGTCGCGGTGCTCGCCGACCAGCATATAATCGCCTGCGATACGCTCGCGTCGGTCCGGGGGATGGACCACAAATTCGTGCAGAACTTTTTCGGAGGGGACCGGGGCCGGCGCGCGTTGGAGCACGGCTGAGAACCCCCGGCTGACAAGCATGGAAGCCCGCCTGTAATGGAAAGCAGAGCCTACGCGCTGATCACGGGGCTGTTCGTCCTGGGCATCGCCGGCTGCATCGCGCTGTGGGCGCAATGGCTGGGGAAGACGCCGCTCGCGCGCACCGACTACCGCGTCGTCGCCACGGGGCCGGTGTCCGGCCTGAATCCGGAAGCCCAGGTGCGCTACCGCGGCATGGGCGTGGGGCGCGTTGCCGCGATCACGCTGGATCCGAAGGACGCGCGCCGCATCCTGATCAATATCGAGGTGGACAACAACATCCCGGTGACGCGCGGCACTTACGCGCAACTTGGCATGGAAGGGATCACCGGCATCGCCTACGTCCACCTGCTGGACGATTACAAGGACATGCAGCTCGCGGCCAAGGCGGCCGATGGCATCGCCGAAGTTCCTCTGCGGCCCGCGTTCTTCGACACACTTTCGGACGGCGCCGAAGGAGCGCTAAAGGACGCGCGCGAACTGATGGTGAGCCTCAACAGCCTGCTCACGCCCGACAATCGCAAGAAAATCGCCACCACGCTCGCCTCGCTGGAGCGCATCTCGGCCAACCTCGAGGCAGCCTCGGCGCGCATGCCGGGCACTATCGCGCGCGCAGAGGCCTGGCTCTCGGAAGACAACCGACGCCTCGCGATTGGCACGCTCGAACGCATAAACGAAACCGTGAAGACGCTGCCCGAACTCACGCGCGAAACGCAGCAGCTGGTGAAGGACGCGCGCGAACTGGTCGGCCAGGTCGGCACGCTGTCGAACGAAGTGAACAGCGCGTTAGGGACCGCACACGGTGCGGTGGGCGCCGTGCGCGAGGACGCGCTGCCGCGCGTCAACGCGCTCGCCGAAACCGTGGAGCGGAGCGCCCAGCGCGTAGGACGCCTCGCGCTGCAGCTCGACCGCGATCCGCAAAGCGCGATTTTTGGCCGCAAGCCAGGCAAGCCCGGGCCCGGCGAACCGGGATTCCAATGATGCCGCGCTGTTTGTGGTTTGCCTGCTTTGTACTGAGTGGTTGTGGCGGTGTAGCTGCGCCAGAACCAAAATCCTTTGACCTGGGACTCACGCCTCCAGGCACTGTGCTTTCAGCCGTGCGTATCGGCTCGGTTCGCGCGGTCGCGCCGTTCGACGCCAGCGACATGCAATACCGCCTCGCCTACCGCAATGCGGCCGAGATCGCCGTCTTCGCCAACAGCCGCTGGGCGGCCGCTCCCGCCGAGTTGTTGCGCAAGCAGCTGATGCGGGCGGCGAACGACAAGCAGGGAAAGTGTGTCCTGGAAGTCGAAATCCAGGAATTCACGCAGGTGTTCTCCGCCAGGGAAATCAGCGAAGCGCGCATCGAACTGCGCGCGTGGCTGGGTGCCACCGGCGCGCGCGCCACCGGTGTCGCTACGCGTGGCTGGAGCGTCATCGAGCCCAACGCGGGTCCGGATGCGATCGCCGGCGCCGCGGCCTTTGCGCGGGCCTCGGACCGCGCGATTGGCGAACTGGGCCGCTGGATCAGCTCGCAGCCCGACTGCCGCTAGAGCTTCTTTAACCGGTAGAGCAGTTCGAGAGCCTCGCGCGGCGTGAGTTCGTCCGGATTGACGCCTTGCAGGGTTTCGCGCAGGACGTCGTTCTCCGGTTCTGCCTGTTTTTTTTCATGCAAGAATAAATCGTCCTGACCGCCGCGCTGGAGACTCTGCTCCTCGAGCATCTCCAGGTATTTCCTCGCCTGGCGGATCACCGGCTTCGGCACGCCGGCGAGCGCGGCCACCTGCAGGCCGTAGCTGCGGTCGGCGGGGCCTTCCTCCACCGAGTGCAGGAACACGATGCTGTCCTTGTGCTCCACCGCGTCGAGGTGGATGTTGGCGGCGGCCTTGTATTCGAGCGCGAGGCGCGTCAGTTCGAAATAGTGCGTGGCAAAGAGCGTTAGAGACCGGTTCTTCTCCAGGATGAACCTGCCGATGGCCCAGGCGAGCGAGAGTCCGTCGAAGGTCGAGGTGCCGCGGCCGATCTCGTCCATCAGAACCAGGCTGGAGGCGGTGGCGTTGTGCAGGATGTTGGCGCTTTCGGTCATCTCGACCATGAAGGTGGAGCGCCCGCCCGCCAAGTCGTCCGAGGCGCCGACGCGCGTGTAGATCTGGTCGAGCGGGCCGATGCGAGCGCTCTTCGCGGGTACAAAGGATCCGACGTGCGCCATGAGCGCGATCAGGGCCACTTGGCGCATGTAGGTGGACTTGCCGCCCATGTTCGGGCCGGTAATGAGGAGCAGCTGGCGCGCCGGCGAAAGGGTGCAGCCGTTGGCGATGAAATTTCCGATCCGCGCCTCCACCACGGGGTGGCGGCCGGCTTCGATTTCCAGCCCGCTCTCGGCGCGGAAAACGGGCCGGCAGTAGTTCCGCTTGAGGGCTACGTCGGCGAAACAGCAGAGCACGTCCAGCTGGGCAAGGGCGCGGGCGATCGTCTGCAGCCGGCGAATTTCCTTCTGCAGCAGACCGAGGACTTCCTCGTACAGCAATTTTTCGAGCGCGAGCGCGCGGTCACGCGCCGACAGCGCCTTGTCCTCGAAGGCTTTCAGTTCCGGCGTGATGTAGCGCTCCGCGTTCTTCAGCGTCTGGCGGCGCCGGTAGTCGTCGGGCACCTTGCCGGCGTGGGAATTCGTCACCTCGATGTGGTAGCCGTGCACGTTGTTGTAGGCGACGCGCAGGTTGGGGATTCCAGTGCGTTCTCGTTCCTTCTTTTCCAACGAAACCAGAAACATGCTTGCGTTCGACTGCAGCCCCCGCAGTTCGTCGAGTTCCGTTGAATAACCGTCGGCGATCACGCCGCCGTCGCGCAGCATCGAGGAGGGTTCAGGTGCGATGGCTTTCCTGAGAATGGCGTGGCAGTCCGCAGGAGTTTGCAGTTCTTCGCGGAGTCTTTTCAGCAAATCCACAGGGGAAGGAACGAGAGGCTGCAAATCAGAGAGCAAACCCAGGCTGTCCCTCAATCCGGAAAGGTCGCGAGGCCGGGCGTTCTTCAGGGCGATGCGTGAGGCAATGCGCTCGACGTCGGCAAATCGGCGCAGGGTTGTCTGGATGTCCTTGCCTTTTTCGAGAAGAGTTTCAACCGCATCATTGCGATCCGACAAGACAGCCTGATCCCTCAGGGGGTGGTGCAGCCAGTGGCGCAGCAACCGGCTGCCCATGCCGGTAGCGCATTCGTCCAGCAGCGCGAAGAGCGTCGGCGCGGGCTCGCCGCGCAGCGTCTCGGTGATCTCCAGGTTGCGCCGCGTCGCGGCGTCCATGCGCAGGTACTCGCCGGCGCGCTCGGCGCGCACCGCGCTTACATGGGCGAGCGCCTGGCCCTGGGTCTTCCTCCCGTAGTCGAGCAGCGCGCCGCAGGCGGCGATCGCGGGTTCGAGGTCCTCGCAGCCATACCCGGCGAGTGTCGCTGCGCCGAGTTGCTCGAGGAGCTTCTTGCGCCCGGACTCGAACTCGAAGTGCCATGCCGGCAGGCGTGTCACGGTGTAGCCCGGCAGCTCGAGGCCGTCGGCGGCAAGAATCTCGGCCGGCGCAATGCGGCGCAGTTCGTTGTCGAGCGCCTGGGGCGCGATTTCTGCGACCCTCAGATCGCCGCTCGCGACCGACAACCAGGCCAGTCCGATGGCTGACTTGACCGCGTGTATCGAAAGCACGACGTTATCGGTTTTTTCATCCAGCAAGGCAGGGTCGGTCAGCGTTCCCGGCGTGACGATGCGCGTGACCTCGCGCTCCACCGGGCCCTTGGCGGTGGCGACGTCGCCGACCTGCTCGCAGATCGCCACCGACTCGCCCATTTTCACCAGCTTGGCGAGGTACTGCTCCACCGAATGCGCCGGCACGCCCGCCATTGTCACCGGCGCGCCCGCCGACTGGCCGCGCGCGGTCAGCGTGAGGTCGAGCAGCCGCGAGCCTTTTTCGGCGTCGTCGTAAAACAGCTCGTAGAAATCCCCCATGCGGTAGAACATCAGGATCGCCGGATGCTGCGCCTTCAAGCGCAGGTACTGCTGCATCATGGGCGTATGTTCAACCGATGCTACGCCTGCGGCTTTTACAGTACCCTCTGATTTCAATGGTTTACGTTATCCAATATACTGATTAAAATGAGTGCCACGCCGCTCTAGGCATAGCATGAGGTATAACATTTGAAGCCCCTGACTGATGCAGTTCTCAAGCGCGTCAAGCCCGGAATTACCCTCGCCGACGGCCTGGTGCCCGGCCTCCGCTACCGCTCAGGAACGTGGATTCTGAGGTATCGGCACGACGAAGGCGAGAGGCGGCTGCTCAAGCAGGTCAAGCTGGGCGCGTTGCCGGTCATGGACCTGGAAAAGGCTCGCGCCAGGGCGCGGGAATTGAAGGCCGAGCGGCAGGCAGGCACCAGCCCTCAGGCATTCGTGCAGATGCAGAAGGATGAGATGGCCGCTGGCAACGCGGCCCACGCGAAACAGCGCTACGAGGTTCGCGATCTATTAATCCATTACGGCAACGAGCATATCAACCAGCGCCGCAGCAAAAAAGGCATCTACGAATCCGTTAACCTCTTCAAGCGCCTGCCGGAGGAGTTCATGGAGCGCCCCGCGCAGACCATCCAGCGGTCAGAGGCTCATGGCCTCCTGCAGCTATTCGAAGCGCCTTCCGTGCGGCGCACCCTCGGGCGGGAGTTGCGCGCTGCATGGGACCATGCGATTGCCGCTGGGCGCATCGAGGAGAGGAATCCTTTCGTCAAGCTTAAGCTGCCTCCGCAGGGCAAGCGCGGTCGCTATCTGAACGATGCGGAATTGAAGCTGCTGCTGGCGTGGCTGCCTAGCCTGCCGCGCACCAGCCGCGACGTGCTGCACCTGATGTTGCTCTGCGGTCCGCGGCCGGTGGAGGTCTGTTCGCTGAGGCGTACGGACGTCCAGGGTAACGTAGCGCAGCTACTCGACACCAAAACCGGCAACCCACGCGATTTGCACCTGCCCATGCAGGCGCAGGCCATCATCGACGCGCGGCCTGTGGCAAAGCGGGCCAAGGACGCGGTATGGCTATTTCCCTCCCCGACCATGCGCGGCAAGCACCTGGACCAGAAGGCCGCCTACCTCGGAATTTACGCGCGACGCGACGACATGCCGGTAAAGGACTTCACGCTCTACGACGCGCGTCGCACGTTCAGGACAGGCCTCTCCCGCATCGGTTGCCCGCAGGAGGTTGCAGAGCTATTGATCGGCCATTCCAAGGCGGGGATCGTGGGCGTCTACGACTTGAGCAGCAGGCCTGAGGAGCAGCGGCTGTGGGTGCAGAAGTGGGCCGATCACCTAGACACGCTTAGACCGTAGGCTTTTGCGTCAGGCGGCCAGTCGCTGATGCTCGTAGTAGTGGCGCACCCTGTCGTCCAGGATCGCCTGCAATTCCTCCTTTGATCGCCCCTCAGGTGACAGCCAGGCATCCAGGTTCTCGAACTTGATCGGAATGGGGCAGCGGTCATGCCCAGTTGCCGCGACCTCGGGCGGCGGATCATCGGTAATCACGGCGAACGAATAAAGGTCTGGTTCGCCGTCCTTCTGCCAGCAATCCCAAAGACAAGCGAACAGCATCGGTTCCACGGCCTGCGGCTTAAATTCAAGCACCAGATTCTTGGACTTTTCTCCTGGCTTCAAGGTGCGATGCTCGAAATCCTCCAACGCCACGTTTTCATAGAATGCATCGGCGACCATGACGGCGTGCCGCTTGCCCCATACGTTCTTCCAGTAGCCGTCTAGGTTGTCGCGGCGCGCGTTGTAGAGGCCGTCATACTGCTTGTCGATGCTGGCAGGCTTGCCGTTCTGGCGGCAGTGGTAGCGCATCGGCATTACCGCCCGTTCGCCGTCCACACTCGCAAGCACGAGCGTGTACCACATAGGGTAGATGCGGCGATCGGCTTCACGCACGTCATTGCTGTCGAGGCGGGCGAGCTGCTTCATGTGCCACTCAACCTTGTCGGCGGCGATGCGCATTTCGTCGAGCGCCTTCTTGGTTTCCTTGCCTGTCAGGGCGCGCTCGGCCTTTACCAATCGCGTGCGCTGCTGGAACAGCCCGGCTTCCAGCGCGGTGCGGCGATTGGCGCGGACCCGCGCGAACAGAGCGGCAGTCTCGGTATCCGCCGAGTCGGTCGATTTTTCAAACGCGACCTCTAGCGCCTTGGTAAACCTGATTTTGACCTTCGTATTGTTGGGGAAAGCGTCGCGCTCAAGAAGCTCTTTTATCGCGTCGCGGCGAATACGATCGTTCTCGCCGTGGCGGGAAAGCCAGCGCAAGCTCTCGGTCTCCATTGCGGAGTAGCACATTGACCAATCGTAGCAGTACGGATACTGTATTTCCATACACTATGGCCCACCACCGACCCCCGGCGACTCCCGTCCAAGCCATGTCTGAGTGGCGGTGCCCCCTATGCTTGTGCAGGACGTACTTGCGTGTAGTAGTTAGCAAGCCGCAGGGTGGTCTGTATGAGACGGATTTCTTTCAATGCTGGCGCTGCACCAATATGTTCCGCGACCCGGAAAAGTACGCTCGACTCGGAATGCCGATTCGGCGATGGTGCGGCGACGTAGGGCCTAAGACGCTCGCGGAAGCGCACCACTTTTGGCGCGAGGATTTGGAAAGAAAGGAATAACTTTGGCAGCGAGACTATCTCATGCTTAGAGTGCTTCTCGCGCTGTACCTTGTCCTCAGCGCCGGGATTAGCCTCGCGGCGGAAATCTCCGGCATCGTCACCGAGATTCAGGACGGCGACACTCTGACGCTCGTCAACTGGCAATACACCTACCGCATCCGGCTGGCTGATATCGACACGCCCGAGCTGGCGCAGCCGCGCGGCGTAGACGCGAGGACAAGCCTCTTCCATATTTGCGGCCTGAAGCGGGCCGTTGCGGAGACGCGCGGCGAGGACTTCCGCGGGCGCACACTTGCCACGGTTACCTGTGCGGGTGTGGATTCGAGCGCGGAGCAGGTGCGGCGCGGCTGGGCGTGGGTCTATCCCCAATACGCACCTAAGGGCTCGCCGCTCTACCGCATCGAGAACGAGGCCCGTCTAGCCAGGCGCGGGCTATGGCAGGATGCTAGTCCAGTGCCGCCGTGGGAGTGGCGGCAAGGGCGTTAAGGACTTATCCTTCCGGGCAATGAAAAAAACACAAGCTAGACCAATTGGTATTGACCTGTTTTCTGGCGCAGGCGGACTTAGTCTCGGTTTCGAGCAAGCGGGTTTTGATGTAGTGGCTGCGGTTGAGATTGACCCCATTCATGCCGCCGCCCATAAATTCAACTTTCCCAGGTGCGCAACGATCTGCCGCAGCGTCGTGCCGACCTCTGGCGAGTTCATTCGCAAGAAGGCGAACATTGGCAACAAGGACGTAGATGTCGTATTCGGGGGCGCGCCTTGCCAGGGATTTTCGATGATCGGTAAGCGCGCTTTGGATGATCCTCGAAACGCCCTTGTTCATCACTTCGTCCGGCTTGTTTTGGAACTGCAACCAAAGTATTTCGTGTTCGAGAACGTCAAAGGCCTTACCTTTGGCAGTCATCGCCAGTTTCTCACCGAGATTATTGATGCCTTCAAAGACGCGAAGTATCAGGTCGTCGAGGATTACGAGGTTTTGAACGCTGCCGACTATGGTGTACCGCAGGATCGCAAGCGGCTCTTTCTCATTGGCGCTAGGCGCGGCCAACGGATTCCGAGCTATCCCAAAGGAATGTCCAAGCGAACGACTGTTCGAGAAGCGCTGTCGGACCTGCCAAACGCCGATGATTTTCCCGCGCTCGCGATGCGCGATTGGGCGAAAGCACGATTCAAGAAATCTTCTGCATACGCAGCGCGACTGAGGGGACTCGAGAAGGATTCAGAGGACTACTCCTACCCGCGGGAGTATGACAAGACAATTCTCACGAGTAGCCTGCGGACTGAGCATACGGCACTGTCAAAGCGGCGTTTCGCGCAGACGCCGCCAGGAAAGACGGAGCCTGTAAGTCGATTTCTCAAGCTCGACCCCGACGGGTGTCGGCGCGCGTTTAAATTTGACCAGCTCTGCGCGTTGAATTTTGACCAGGGGCTTTTGCCTTCCCGTCATAGTCTGGTTTGTGGATAAGTGTAC
>SBAS01000026.1 GCA_005240145.1 Nitrosomonadales bacterium
AGCCCGATGCAGTTCGAGAAGCGTTGGCTCGCCGCTCAGGAAAAGCGGGCCGCATAATGGCCTCGGCTATGGGATACGGAAAACAGGGGCAAGGTCAACGCTGCTTTACTCTTTGTTGTAACCATCGCGCTCGCCGGATGTCTTGCTACGACACCCACGCGCTATTGGGACACTGGTGGCATGCCGGGCGGGGATGCAATTCGCCTGACTTACAAAGACGAAACTGGGGGCCAGAAAGTCGCCGGCATAGTAACTCGTTCAGAGGTTGATAGATTTCGTGGAATTGTCGACCGCATAGGTGCAGCAGCATCTCAAAGAGTTGACAAGATACTTATAAGTGACCAAGTTCAGGCGAACGCGTCGGCGGGATTCGACAAAAATGGAAATGCGATTGTGACCGTGACCCTCAAGATGTTGAGGCTTTTGGAGAACGACACTGATGCTTTGGCCGCGCTGGTCGGTCATGAGATTGGACACCTCGTCAAGCGGCATGGGGATAGCCGCAAGCAGGTTCAAGGCGCCGCGACTGCTGTGAGTACGATAGTGGGCGCGCTTCTAGGTCGCGCAGGAGTCCCAATGGGCGGAACTCTTAGCGATATTGGTGCCCATGTCGTTACGACTGCCTATACGCGTGATCAGGAGCGGGAGGCAGATGAGTTCGGTATTAAAACTGCTCATCGCGCCGGGTATGACCCGGCAGGGGCGGTAAGACTGTTTGGCATTTTAGAATCTGCTAACAAGTCGTTCGCCATTCCATTTCTAAGTTCGCATCCATCTTCCGATGAGCGAAGAGGAAACATGGAAAAGCTCGTTAACGAAATTAAGAAGTGAAGGTTGTCCGAACTTTTCGGGCATTGCTGATTCAGAATGAGGCTAGAGAAACAAGGTATTTCTAAGGTGTGAGAGTGCTCTTTTTTTTCGGGTTGACGCCAATTCTTTCTACACACTTTGACTTCTTCTCCTTTATTTGAACGAAAGGTCTACGCCCCCACGGAGGCGGCCCGCTGGGCCGCCGGCCTCGCGCGCCCGCTGGTGTTCACCAACGGCGTCTTCGATCTCCTGCACCGCGGCCATGTGACCTACCTCGCGCAGGCGCGCGCGCTCGGCGCGGCGCTGCTCGTGGCGCTGAACGCCGATGACTCGGCGCGCCGCCTGGGCAAGGGCGAGGGCCGGCCGGTGAACGCGCTGGAAGACCGCCTCGCGCTGATAGCGGCGCTGGAATCGGTCGACGCAGTCACCTGGTTCGACGAGGACACGCCCGCGGCGCTGATCGAGACGCTGCGCCCGGAGGTCCTGGTCAAGGGCGGCGACTGGCCGGCGGAGAAGATCGTCGGCGCCGTGCAGACCCTCGCGCGCGGCGGGCGCGTGGCCTCGATCCCGTTCGAGCATCAGCGCTCCAGTACCGCTTTGCTGGAAAAAATCAGGAAAGCTTGAGCTCGAAACAGACTGCACACGGCGTCGGAGCGGCGAGGTAAGGGCCGGTTTCGACAAATCCGAGTTTGCGGTACAGAGCAATCGCTGCGGCGAGTTTGGGCAGCGTGTCGAGCACGATGCGCGAATAACGCCTTTGTCTCGCTTCGTCGATCACGGCAATCGCGAGTTTGCGGCCCAGGCCGCCGCCGCGGTAGGCGTCGCGCACGTACATGCGCTTCATTTCCCCGGTTGCCGCGTCGATGCGCCGCAGCGCGACGCAGCCGGCCGCGACGTTCGCCGCGGCGGGGTCCCGGGCGATGAGCAGGGCGCCTGCGGGCGCGACATACTCCCCGGGCAGCGCTTCGAGCTCCTGGTCGAAATTCTGGAAGCACAACGCCTCGGACACCAGGGCGGAATATTCGCCGAACAGCGCGCGTATGTCCGTGAGGTCGCGTGGCATGGCGGCTGGAGCGATGCTCAGCATCAAAGCATTCTACAATCCGGGCTTCCCGCCAGGTTTCATCCCACTATGCGCCTGCACCAGCTCAAGATCGATTTCACCGCCGAGCAGGACCGGATGCTGATGCAGATCGCCGCCAGCGAAAAGGTCGAGGTGCGCATGTGGCTGACGCGGCGCTTCGTGAAACTTCTCTGGCCGCTGCTGGTCAAACTCGCCGAGGAGGCGAGCCCGCGCATCCGCACCCAGCCCAATCCGGAAGCACGCAAGGCCTTGCTCAACATCGAACACGAGCAGGCGGTGTCGAAGGCGAATTTTTCGCAGCCCTATGACGACAGCATGCGCGCCACGCCGCTGGGGGCCGATCCGCTGCTGCTGGCGCGCATCCAGACTGGCCACGACCCCAACGGCCACCCGGTGGTGGCAATGCATCCGGCGGAGGGCCAGGGAGTGACTCTCACGCTCGACCCGGTGTTGCTGCATTCGGTCTGCCGCCTGCTGCAGGCGGCGGTGAAGAAAAGCGACTGGGACATGGAGCTCAAGCTTCCGGGCGTGGAACCGCCTGAGACGCACGAGCGCGAACGCAGGACCATCAATTGAGGACCGACATGCTGATGAAGATGAAACGGGTAGCGGCGGTGCTGCTGGCACTGGTGGCGGCCGGCGCCGCACACGGGCAAACGCGTTTTACCGACGCGGAAATCGTGGGCCTGATCGGCAAATGCCTGGTCGAGCATGCGCCCACGAACTGGCATACGGTGATCTTTACGCTCGACGAGGTGCCGGCGGCCGCGGGAAAAAGCGCCTCCACCACCACTTCGCACAAGGTGGTTGTCGGAGCCGAGAACAACCCGCCGCAGAATCTCAAGCCCTGCCGCCCGGACTACGCCGCCAAGGCGGTAAACACGTTTCGCGAGAATCAGGACGAAAAGGCCGCCCTCTGGACCGGCGTTACGGTCACCCTGCACAAGGACCGGCGCTATAGCATCGCCTTCCGCTACCCGAAATAATGGCCAATCTCGCGGCCGACATGCAGGCGAGGTTCAAGGATCTTTTCCCCGACCTGATGGGCATGGAACTGGACGAGGTCACGCCCGACAAGGTGGTCGCGCACATGACGGTGCGCAAGGACCTGTGCACGATCGGCGACAACCTGCACGGCGGCGCGATCATGGCATTCGCCGACACGCTGGGCGCGGTGGCGGCGATCCTCAATATGCCGCAGGGCGCGCGCACCACGACCATCGAGTCGAAGACGAATTTCATCGGCGGTGCGGCGGCAGGCACGCGCGTGACGGGCGAGTCGGTCGCCGTGCACAAGGGCCGCACCACGGTCGTGTGCCAGACCACCATCCGCAGCGAGGCGGGAAAGCTGGTCGCCCTCGTCACGCAGACCCAGTTAGTGATGGTCTCCTAAAGGCGTATAATTCGGCCTCTTTAGTTTTCAAGGCGTTACGTCATTAGCTCAGGTTTCGAAAAACTGGGCTTGATCCCGCCGCTGCTGCAAGCGGTGAAAGACTTGGGCTACGAGCAGCCAAGCCCGATCCAGGAACAAGCCATTCCCGTCGTCCTCGCCGGCCGCGATCTCATGGCGGGTGCCCAGACCGGCACCGGCAAGACCGCCGCCTTCGCCTTGCCGACGCTGCAACTGCTGGCGCCGCACGCGAGCGCCTCGGCTTCGCCGGCCCGCCACCCGATCCGCGTCCTGGTTCTCGCGCCGACGCGCGAACTCGCCATCCAGGTTGAAGAGAGTTTCCGCGGCTACGCCAAGCACCTGCCGTTGCGCACCGCGATCGTCTACGGCGGCACCGACATGAACGCGCAGATCGTGCAGCTGCGGCGCGGCGTGGAGATCCTGGTGGCGACACCGGGCCGCCTGCTCGATCACGTGCACAACAAGACCGTGATGTTCAACCAGGTCTCGATCCTGATCCTGGACGAGGCCGACCGCATGCTCGACATGGGGTTCATGCCCGACATCAAGCGCATCATCGCGCTGCTGCCGCCGGTGCGCCAGAACCTGCTCTTTTCGGCGACGTTTCCGGACGAGATCCGCAAGCTGGTCAAATCGCTGCTCAAGAACCCGGTCGAGGTGCAGATCGCGGCGCGCAACGCCACCGCCGACCTCGTCACCCATGTGGTGCACCCCTGCGCGCGCGAGAAGAAGCGTGAGCTGCTCGCTTACCTGATCCAGACCCGCGGCCTGAAGCAGGTGCTGGTGTTCACCGGCACGCGCATCGGCGCCAACCGCCTCGCGCACCAGCTGCGCGCCAACCATATCCAGGTCGACGCCATTCACGGCGACAAGACGCAGGCCGAACGCGAAGCCGCGCTGGAGGCGTTCAAGGCCGGCAAGACCACGGTACTGGTCGCCACCGATGTTGCCTCGCGCGGCCTGGACATCGAGAGCCTGCCGCAGGTGATCAATTTCGACATTCCGCACTCGCCCGAGGATTACGTCCACCGCATCGGCCGCACCGGCCGCGCGGGCCTCACCGGCGAGGCGATCTCGCTGGTGGCGCCGGAGGACCTCGAGGCGCTTGGCGCGATCGAGAAGCTGATCAACAAGAAGCTGGAGCGCGTGCTGGTGCCGGGATTCGCAAGCGCCGGAGCCGTGGCGACCATGGTGAGCGGCAATGGCCGTTCGCGACAGGGATCGCAACGCAGGGCCGAGCATCGGCCGGAACGACAGAAATCCCCGCACGCCGTCCCCCAGCACGCCACCCCGCAGCCCACTGCCCTCCATCAAGGCAATTCCCCCGCCAGAGCAGCGCAGAAACCCAGCGATCCGATCTTTTCCTTGCCGTATGAGCCGGGCGTTGCCCCCGCGACGGCCAAGCCGCAGCAAACCGAAAGCGCGCACGCGAAGCGGCGCGAGCGGCCCGTTGCCGCCCTTCTGGGCGGACTGAAAAGGGCCTGATTCCTAGAAGGGTAGTGCCGCGCCGGGTTGCAGCGGCTGCAGGGTGCTGCGGAATTCTTCCTGAATGCGTTTTAGCGCCTCCGGCGTGTCGCCCTCGAAGCGCAGCACGATCACCGGCGAGGTGTTCGATGCGCGCGCAAGGCCGAAGCCGTCGTCGTATTCCGCGCGCACGCCGTCGATGGTCACGAGGCGGCTCGCAGTGGAGAACGGTTTCAGCTCCAGAAGCTTCGCCATGACGGCGTGCGGCTCGCCCTCGGTGAGTTTCCAGTTGAGCTCGGGCGTGGACGGCGCATCCGGCAGAGCCTGCAGCACCCGGTTCGGGTCCAGATCCTTCGCGAGAATTTCCAGCAGCCTCGCGCCGCAGTAGAGCGCGTCGTCGAAGCCGTACCAGCGCTCCTTGAAGAAAATATGCCCCGACATCTCGCCGGCGAGCGGGGCGCCGGTCGCCTTCAGTTTCGCCTTCACCAGGGAATGGCCGGTCTGCCAGATCAGTGGCCGCCCGCCGTGCCGTTCGATCCACGGCGCGAGCAGGCGCGTGCTCTTGACGTCGTAGATGATCTGGGCGCCCGGATGGCGCGCCAGCACGTCTTTGGCGAACAGCATCAGCTGGCGGTCCGGATAGATGATCTTGCCGCCCTTGGTGACCACGCCGAGGCGGTCGCCGTCGCCGTCGAAGGCGAGCCCGATTTCCGCCGGTCCTGTTTTGAGTTCTTGAACTAATGCAGAGAGATTTTCAATTTTCGAGGGGTCAGGGTGATGATTCGGAAAGTTGCCGTCCACCTCCGAGAACAGTTCGGTTACCTCGCAGCCCAGCCGCCTGAAGAGGCGCGGCGCGACCACGCCGGCGGCACCGTTGCCGCAGTCGATGGCCACCTTGAGCGGGCGCGCGAGCTTCACGTCGCCCACGATGCGCTCAACGTAAGCATCGAGGACGCTCGCCTGGGTTCTCTTGCCGCCGCCGGAGGCGAAAGTCCCGGCTTCGATCCGCCGCCGCAGGCCCTGGATCTCCGCGCCGGTGAGGGTATCGCCCGCGACGACCATTTTGACGCCGTTGTATTCGCCCGGATTGTGGCTGCCCGTCAGCATCGCCGCGCTGTGGCAGCCCAAGTGGTGGGCGGCGAAATAGGTGACCGGCGTGGGCACGAGGCCGATGTCGATCGCGTCGGCGCCCGAGGCATTGAGCCCGTCGATCAGGGCGGCGCAGAGTTCCGGGCTGGAGAGCCGGCCGTCGCGGCCGACGGCGAGCGTGGCTGCGCCTTTTTCGCGCGCGAGCGTCCCCAGCGCGCGGCCGACCTCGCGCACCACGGCGGCGGACAGGACCGTGCCGGCGATGCCGCGGATGTCATAGGCGCGGAAAATTTCTGCCGGTACCTTCACGGCGCGGAAAGAAATTCCATGACGCGCCTTGCGAGCCAGCGCCTGCGGCCGGGAAAGCCGGCGTGGCCGCCGGTCGAGGGAAATTCCAGAGTCACGCCGGACGGTATATCACGAAGTTCCTGCGCAATCGCCTCGAGCGCCGATGCGGGCATGAACGGATCATTGCGCGCGTTGAGCACCAGCGTCGGGACGCGGATGCGGGCGAGCCAGGCCCCGCTCGAGGAACGCGCCCAGTAGTCGTCGGCGCCGAGAAAGCCGTGCAGCGGCGCGGTGACCGTGTCGTCGAACTCCCAGAAGGTGCGCGCCTTGCCCAGGCGCAGGGGGTCGATGGGAATATTGTTTTTGCTTATTTTTGCGAAAGTTTTTTTCTTCAAGCTGCGGAGAAAAATCCGCGTGTAGACCTCCCTGCTAAACCCGGCATCCAGCGAGCGCCCGGCGGCGGCGAGATCGAGCGGGGCCGAAATCGATCCCGCTTTCCGGACTACGGCACGGTCAGCTTGTTCTCCCAGATATTTCAGCAGTGCATTTCCTCCCAGCGATATGCCGCAGGCATAAAGCTTTTCAGTCTTGCGGCAAAGCGCACTAAGGACCCACCCGATTTCCTCGCTGTCGCCGGAGTGATAGGCGCGCGGCAGGCGGTTCAGCTCCCCCGAGCAGCCGCGAAAATGCGGCACCACGCAGCGCCACCCCAGGGCGAGAGCCTGCGCGGCGATGGCGCGCGCATACGGGCTCGCGGAACTGCCCTCCAGCCCGTGGAACAACGCCAGCAGCGGCCCACCGCCGCCGGCCCAGTCGAGATCGATGAAATCGCCGTCGGGCGTTTCCCAGCGTTCGCGCCGCCAGGCGATGCGCGGTGCGGGCGCGAGCGCCCCGGCGATGGTCTGCAGGTGGCCTCCCGGCAGCCACCAGGGAGCTGAGTAAGGACGCAATGCGGGACTCAATGCAGGATCTTGGGCGCTCCGGGCGCGGATTCGGCGGCCGGAGCGCCCGGCGCGGGCGAGGCATGGTGCACGATCATGCGCCAGCCCGCCGCGGTGCGCAGGTAGACGTTGGTCGCCACCATCGGCGGCCGCGGGTGCGCTTCGCTGGCGACGGTGATGTTTTCGTGCACGCTGTGCGCTTCGAGCATCACCCCCGCGATCACCACCTGCTGCGTGATGCGCACGCGCGGGTTCGGCCCGCCGGCGAACATCTGGCGCCAGGCCTCGCGCACCGCGGCCTGGCCGGCGAGGCGCTGCCCGGCCGGATGCACGCAGACGATATCCTCGTCCTCGGACCAGACGGCCATCATGGCCTCGAGGTCGCCGCGCTCGAGCGCCTCGTAGAAGGCGTTCTGCGCGTCCTGCGCGGTGGGGAAGATCCTGGCGCTCACGACAATGATTTTATTTCCTCGAGCACGCGTTCCAGCGACAGATCGTTCATGCACTTGAAGTGCCCAAGCGGGCACACGCGCTCGAAGCAGGGGCTGCATTCCACTTTCAGCCAGAGGACGCGTGCGGCGACGGACCCCGGCGGGGTGTGTTCGGGGCTGGAGGAGCCGAACAGCGCCACGAGCGGCCGGCCGGCCGCCGCGGCGACGTGCATCAGGCCCGAATCGTTGCTCACCACCATCGCGGCTCCCGCGATCAGGTCCATCGCTTGATCGAGCGAGGTCTTGCCGATGAGGTTTGTACCTGGAATGTCCTTGCCGTCCTTCAGGTCTCCTGGCGACCCCAGCAGGACAACCTGCGTAGCCAGCCTCGCCGCGAGAGCGCGGAAATGCGGCCAGCGCTTGGCCGGGCCGTATTCGGCGCCCGGGCAAAGGACGGTGTAGGTACCGGAGATGCCAAAGCGGGCTGCCGTGGCATTTTTCTTTTCTTGCAAGCGTGCAGAAGGCAAAGGCAATTCGGGCTTGACCCCAGGCGGTTCAGCAAGCCGCGCGTAGTGCAATGGCATCGGTTCGCGCGGCGGACCGGCCTTGTGAATCCTGTTCAGCAGGCCGAGGCGCGATTCGCCAAGGTAGCCTGCGCGCAGCGGAATGCCGGCGAAGGAGGGCGCCAGCGCGGATTTCATCGTGTTGGGCAGCACGTAGGCCTGGTCGTAGCCGCGTTCCTTCAGGCGGCGGCCGAGGCGCCAGCGCTCGCCAAGCTGCAGTTCGCCGTGGCGCAGGTCGACCTCGATTACCTCGCTCACCTCGGGCATGCGCCGTGCCACCGGCGCCACCCAGGGCGGCGCCACCATGTCGATGCGCGATCCGGGATACTTCGCGTGCAGGCGCGCCAGCAGCGGCTGCGCCATCAACGCGTCGCCTATCCAGTTGGGAGCCACCACTAGAAGGTGGCGTGGCGCGTCGACAAGAAGGTGCGCGGTGTTAATGGGTTTTCTTGACGCCCTTATAAAGATACTTTGTCCCGCAATACGGACACAGCGCTTCGCCTTGCTTCACCACGTCGAGGAACACGCGCGGATGCCGCGACCAGAGCGGCGCATCGGGCAGCGGGCAATGCAGCGGTAAATCCTTCTCCGTAAGTTCCACCTGGCGCGACGTGTCGTTGCTCACTTCTTTGCCTTTTGCATCGGCACCGGTGTGAGCCAGTGCTTGTGCCTGCGGTCCTTGCCAGTGACGACGTCGAAGAACGCCTTCTGCAGCGCCTTGGTGATCGGCCCGGCGCGGCCTTCGCCGATGGTACGCCGGTCGAGCTCGCGGATCGGCGTCACTTCGGCCGCGGTGCCGGTGAAGAAGCACTCGTCGGCGATGTAGATGTCGTCGCGCGTCAGGCGCTTCGCCTTCACCGTGTAGCCGAGGCCTTCGGCGAGTTCAATCACCGAGGTGCGCGTGATGCCGGTCAGGGCGGAGGTGAGTTCGGGCTCGTAGACGACGCCGTCCTTGATGACGAAGATGTTCTCGCCCGCGCCCTCGGCGACGAAGCCGTCGACGTCGAGGAGCAGGCCCTCGTCGTAGCCGTGCTGGGTCGCCTCGAGCGTCGCCAGCACCGAGTTCGGGTAGGTGCCCGACATCTTGGCGCGCGCCATGGTGACGTTGACGTGGTGGCGCGCGACCGACGCGGTCTTGACGCGGATGCCCTTGTTGAGCGCTTCGGGGCCGAGGTAGGCGCCCCAGGGCCAGGCCGCGATGGCGACGTGCACCTTGGCGCCGACCGGCGATACGCCCATCTTTTCCGAACCGTAGAACGCGATCGGGCGGATGTAGCAGGCTTCGTGGCCGTTGGCGGCGACGACGTCGATCGTCGCCTGCATCAGCCGCTCGAGGCTGTAGGGAATCTTCATCATGTAGATGTGCGCCGAATTGATCAGCCGCTGCATGTGCTCGCGCAGCCGGTAGATCTGCGTGCCGCTCACCGTCTTGTAGGCGCGCACGCCCTCGAACACCGCCAGGCCGTAGTGCAGCGAGTGCGTCAGCACGTGCGTGGTCGCGGTGCGCCAGGGCACCAGCTTGCCGTCATGCCAGATCCAGCCGTCGCGGTCCGCCATCGACAGCGCGGCAGGTTTCAAATGCGCCGCCTTGGTTTTTGCCATGAATGCTTTTCCCGTGAAAGAAACGAAAAACAAGTAAACCACAGGCCGGCAAACCGCGCCATACTATTAACATGACTGTTAATCATCCGGGGCGCGTTTTCCCCGCGCTCGCCTCG
Organism: Nitrosomonadales bacterium; assembly: GCA_005240145.1. Classification (GTDB taxonomy): domain Bacteria; phylum Pseudomonadota; class Gammaproteobacteria; order Burkholderiales; family SG8-39; genus RBG-16-66-20. The sequence goes on from SBAS01000026.1 coordinate 9,800, forward strand.
CTGCCGCGGCGCCAGATCATCGCCTTCCTCGGCCAGACCGCGCTCTCCACCGCCGACCTGGCCGGGCGCTTCGGCATGAGCGCGCCGGCGGTGTCGCGCCATCTGGCGGTGCTGCTGCACGCCGGGCTGGTCAGCGCCGAGCGGCAGGGCCAGCGCGTGCTCTACCGCCTCAAGCGCGACGTGCTGCTCGATGCGCTGGCGAACTTCGCCTCCGAAGTGGACGGCCCGCTGCGGCGCGAAGCGCGCTCGGCCGGGACGCCGCGCGAAGCGATCTGATGCTAGCCTTCGAGGCCAGGTCGCTCGCAAGCCGCACTTCGCTTGCCTGCTCACGCCGTTCAACGCGGACGTTGGGCGGCACATGCTGTCCAGTTTCAGCCCCACCGCCCTTCAATTTCAGGAGACACACCTTGTTCAGCCACGTCATGCTCGGCAGCAACAACATCGAACGCTCCAAGCGCTTCTACGACGCAGTTCTCAAGGTGCTCGGCGCAGGCGATGCCGTCGAGAACACCAACAAGACCGGACAGCGTCGCCTCTTCTACAGGCATGATGGCTCAACGTTCTGTGTGAGTGAGGCAATCGATGGTCAGCCCGCTACTTGTGGCAACGGCAGCACCATCGGCTTCCGGTGCGAATCACCAGAGCAGTTGCGCCAATTCCACGACGTTGCGGCAGCCAGCGGCGGTATCTCCATCGAAGAGCCGCCCGGTCCCCGCGCGGGACCGTTGGGGGTTCTTCATCTGGCCTACGTGCGTGACCCGGACGGAAACAAGCTCTGCGCGTTGCATCGCCCCAAGGCTTGACCTCCAAGCCGTACAGCCCTGCCAATGCCGACGGTGCCGCCTGTGTCGCGCTGCGTGGAATGACCTGGGAGAGCGCCGTCTCCGTCGCGAGGCTCGCATATAGCGGCGAGATACTTGAGTTTGCTGGTCTGCAGGTGGCCGATGGGGCCTAACCTGTCGCTGCGCCAGTGGGCCGCAGGAGCAGGAATCGTCTTAGTCACGGTCGTTGCGGTGGCGCTCTTGCTGGAGGAAAACAAACCCTTCGACCTGCCCGTCGCAATCCAGCAATGCGCCGCGAGCTGTCAACAGGAGTTGATGGGGCAGACTGCGAATTCCGCTTCGCTGGCGTCCAAGATGACCGACCTGGATGTTGAGGACCTGTGCCGGTGCAGCTGTGACGGCGGATATAAGAGCTTGAATCGCGATCAACTCGCCAGGCTGGAAAAAATGACCTCCACGGAATCCGTTCGCGCCGATCAGGGAATAAGGAGTCTGTTTGACGGGGCTTTCAAGGCTTGCTATCCGAGATACGCCAGGTGACGCCGACACCTGACAGCCTGAAATAACCAAAGCGCTCGGGTGCGTTAACCTTCGTCCTTCGTGGTTCGCTCCAAGGGAGTCCGCATGTCCACCTGTGAACTTGCGCAACTGAACATCGGCATCATCAAAGGCCCGATCGACTCGCCGGTGATGGCCGAATTCGTCGCCAACCTGGACCGGATCAACGCCCTGGCCGAGCGCACGCCGGGATTCGTGTGGCGGCTGCAGACCGAGGAGGGCAACGCAACCGCGATCCGGCCCTACCCGGAGAACGAAAACATGGCGGTGAACATGTCCGTATGGCGCGACGTCGAGTCGCTGAGCACGTACGTCTACCACTCGGATCACGTTCAGATCATGCGCCGCCGCAAGGAATGGTTCGTAAAAATGGACCAGGCGTTCATGGTGCTGTGGTGGGTGCCGCGGGGGCATGAGCCGAGCATCGAGGAGGCGAAAGCAAAGCTCGAACTGCTGCGGGCGAAGGGCCCGAGCGCCGAGGCGTTCACGTTTCGCCAGGCGTTCCCGCCGCCGGATGCCGATCAGGCGCGGCCGGCGGCCAGTTTCGGCAACGAGTGCCCCGCGACATGACCAACGAGAAAATCAAGCTGAAGATGGAAAACGGCCAGACCATCGAGGTGGTGGTCTTCAGCAAGCGCGCCGATGCGATCGAGGTGGTGATCGGCGAGGGCATCCACAACATGAAGTTCACGCTGACACCGACCCGCAACGGCATGGCCTACGTCGGCAGCATCAAGGGGCGCGAGCTGGTGTACGAAAGAAGCCGGGAAAAGGTGCAGGCCGAGTTGGAGATTCTCAACCCGCAGGTGCGCGGGCCCCGCGCACGCTAGATCACGCCCGCCAGCTCAGGCGGGTGGAAAGACCGAGCGCCACAGGCGCTGCACCGCGGCCGAGTGGCCGGACACCTGGTCGGGCGCGATGCGAGCGTACTGCGCGCCGTTCAGGCGCAGCGCATGCTGCAGCCGCCTGAAGTCGCGGTAGGCATTGCGGCAAGCCTGCGCAATTTCTTCCGGGATCAGGTTCAGGGAAGAAGAAATGCCCAGAAGGGCGATGTTGCCCAGATTGCGCGTCAGCTCCTCGTGCCGGTGCGAATGCGCGAGCACCAGGTACTGCACCGCGAATTCGATGTCGATCATGCCGCCGCGATCGTGCTTGAGATCGAACAGCCCGGAGCGGTTCGGGTGCGCGCCGAAGATCCGTTCGCGCATCGCGAGCACTTCGCGGGCGAGGGCTTGCGGCTCCCGTTCCCGTTGCAGGATTCTTTTTCTGATGCGCTCGAAGGATTCGCCGACGCGTCCGTCCCCGGCGCAGTAGCGCGCGCGCGTCAGCGCCTGGTGCTCCCAGATCCACGCCGAGTGCTCCTGGTACTCCTCGAAGCCCGATAGCGAGGACACCAGCAGTCCCTTGGACCCCGAGGGCCGCAGCGCCAGATCCGTCTCGAAGAGCGGCCCGGACGAAGTGTTGGCCGAAAGGAAGTTGTTGTAGCGCTGCGCGAGGCGCAGGTAGTTCTCCTCGGCGCGTTCCCCCGCGTCCTCGAACAGGAACACCAGGTCGAGGTCCGAGGCGTAGCCGAGTTCCTTGCCGCCGAGCTTGCCGTAGGCGATCACGGCGAAGCCCGGCTGCGGCCGGTGGCGCGAGGCGAGATGCGACCATGCCGCTTCCAGCGACACCTGCAGCACGACATCTGCCAGCTGCGACAGGTGATCGGCGAGCACCTCCACCGTGAGCAGCCCGGCCAGATCCTGCGCCAGCAGCCGGAACAGCTGCGCCTGGTGCTGTTCGCGCACCGCGTTCATCTGCAGTTCGAGATCCGCGCCCGCCGCGGCGAGCGCCTCGCGCAGACCGGCTTCGAAGTCGCGCCAGTCCGGCACGGAATACAGCACCCGGTCATCGAGCAGTTCGTCCAGCAGCAGCGGGTGTTGCGTCACGTACTGCGCGGCCCAGCTCGAAGCGCCGATCATGCGCGTGACGCGCTCGAGCGCCTCGGGTCGCTCGGCGAGGAGCGCTAGGTAGGCGGAGCGGCGCGCGATCGCTTCGAGCAAATCGACGCCGCGCGCGAGGCTCGCTTGCGGGTCGGCGGTGGCCGCCGCGGCCTCGGCGAGCGCGGGGATCAGCGCGTCGAAGCGGCGCCTCGAATCCTCCGGCAGCTGCACGTAGCGCTGGCTCGAGCGCAGCGCGCTGAGGCGCGGATGCTCGGGCCAGGGTTTCGCCTCGGCTTCGGCGGCGCGATCGGCGAATACCTCCTGGAAGTGGCGCGAGACGGCTGCGCGGTGCGCCTTGAGCGCCGCGACAAACGCGTCCCAGCCCGCATAGCCGGCCATCTGCGGCAGGCGCGAGCGGTCCTCGTCGTCCGTGGGCAGTTCATGGACCTGCGCGTCGTCCAGGTACTGCAGCCGGTGCTCGACGTGGCGCAGGAAAACGTAGGCAGCCTTGAGCTCCTGCACGGTTTTCTCGGGCAAATGCCGCTTCCTCGCCAGCAGGTCGAGCACGATCAGCGTCGGCTGCTGCGTCAGCTCCGCATCGCGCCCGCCGCGCACCAGCTGCAACGCCTGCGCGATGAACTCGATCTCGCGGATGCCGCCCGGGCCGAGCTTGACGTGCTCGGCGAGTTCGCGCCGCTCGACGTCGCGCCGCACCTCGAGGTGCAGCCGGCGCATCGCTTCGAGCGCGCCGTAGTCGAAATACTTGCGATAGACGAACGGCCGCACGATTTCCTGCAGGCTTTCCCGGTCGGCAGCAGAACCCGAAACGGCGCGCGCCTTGGTCCAGGCGTAGCGCTCCCATTCTCGCCCCTGCGCGACGAAATAGGCCTCCAGCGCCTCGAAACTGCTCACCAGCGCGCCCGAGTCGCCGTAGGGGCGCAGGCGCATGTCGACGCGGAAGACGAAGCCGTCCTCGGTGACGTCGCTGAGCAGAGCGATCAGCTTGCGCCCGGTGCGCTGCAGTTGCTTCGGGTCGGCGGGGAACTCTTTCGAGTCCGGGTGCACAAAGACCAGGTCGATATCGGAGGACACGTTCAGCTCGCGCCCGCCCAGCTTGCCCATCGCGACCACGATGAGCTGTTCCTCGCGCAGCCACTGCAGCGCGGCGCCGATGCTCAGGTCGGCGAGTTCGCTCATCGCCGCGCAGACTTCGACCAGGCTGCGCATCGCAGCGCCGGGCTCGCGCCTGTCACCGCCGTCCAGGTCGCGCGCCATCGTGCGCAACAGCACGCGCTGGCGCAGGCGCCGCAGGCGCCGTTTGAAGCCGGCCTCGTCGTCGCTCTGCGCGCCGTGGAGCGCCTGCTCCATTTCGGCGCGGCTGAACGGCGCGCGCGCAGGAGCAGCCTCGGCGGCCAGTTCGGGACGCGCCGCAAGGAGCTGTGCGGCATGGCGTGAAAGGGTGATTTTCCGAATCGGATCCGGCATTTACGGATAAAATGGGGGTTGCGGTTGTCACAGAGGATATAGGAGTCGCGACAGGCGCGATGCGAACCTCGCTGAAAGTCCCCTTGCGCAGGCTGCTGCGCGCGATCGAAGTGCTCGCCTGGGCGGGTTTCTTCGTGTTCGCGGTGATTTTCCTCGCGCTGCGCTACTGGCTGCTGCCTAGCGTCGAGCAGTATCGCGGCGCCATCGTCGCCGCGATTTCCGATTCCATCGGCTTGCCGGTCAAAATCGGCGCGCTCGCCACCGAATGGCAGGGCCTGCGGCCGAAGCTGCTGATCGCGGATGTGCGCATCTACGACCGCGACGGCCGCGAGGCGCTGAGGCTGCCGGCGGTGGAGAACGTGGTCGCCTGGCGCTCGCTCGTGGCGCGCGAGCTGCGCCTGCACTCGTTTCTCATCGACGGGCCGAAGCTCGCGGTGCGGCGCGACGCCAACGGCGAGATCTTTGTCGCCGGCATCCGCGTTTCGGGCGACACGACCGACGGCAGGCTGAGCGACTGGATCCTCAGCCAGGGCCGCATCATCATCCGCGGCGCCGAGATCGAGTGGCGCGACGAGACGCGCAAGGCGCCGCCGCTCACGCTCTCGGCGCTCAACCTGAACCTGGAGAACGACGGCGACGAACACCGGGTCGGGCTCTCGGCGCGTCCGCCGCGCGAACTCGGTCCGGGTCTGGAAGTGCGCGCCGCGCTCGAAGGGCGCAGCGTCAAGCATCCGGCGCGCTGGAACGGGCGCGTGTACGCCGCGCTTGGCGCCACCGACCTGGCCGGCTGGCGCGTCTGGGTCGATTACCCGGTCGACGTGCGCCGCGGCGAAGGCGCGCTGCGCCTGTGGGCGACGCTCTCGGGTGGCAAGCTCACGCAGGCCACCGCGGATGTGGCGCTGTCCAACGTGTCGGCTCGCCTGGCCAAGGATCTGCCCGTGATGGAAGTGTCCTCGGTGCAGGGCCGCGTGTACGGCCGCGAGACGCCGCGCGGCTACGATTTCGGCGTGCGCAATCTCGCGCTCTCCAGCCCCGATGCGCCGGCTATGAGCGCGACCAGTTTTCGCGCCAGCTGGGAGCCTGCGAGCGGGACGACATTGACGCAGCGCGGTTCGGTGAGCGCCAACCTGATCGAACTCGCGCCGCTCGCTCGCCTGGCGGAGTACCTGCCTTTCCCCGCCGACTTGAGGCGGCTGCTCGCCGAGCTCGCGCCGCAAGGAAACCTGCTCGATGCGCAGTTCAACTGGACCGGCGAGCTGCCGGATCAGGCGACGTTCACGGCCAAAACCCGTTTCGCCGGCCTGACGATGAACGCCTGGGGCCGGATCCCGGGATTCGCCGGGCTCTCGGGCAGCGTCGATGCCACCGAGCGCAAGGGCGTCGTCTATCTCGCTTCGCGCAAGAGCGAGCTCGACCTGCCGGAGGTTTTCCCCGAACCGCGCATCGCCCTGGATGCGCTCACCGGCGAAGTGGGCTGGGAACGCGCCGCGGCGGGCGGGGTAACGGTGCGCCTCGCCAATCTCGGTTTCGCCAACGAAGACCTGGCGGGTAGCGCCTCCGGCAACCACGTCTGGACCGGAGAGGGACCCGGCGTGGTGGACCTCACGGTGCAGCTGTCGCGCGCCGACGGCAAGCACACGGCGAAATACCTGCCGCTCTCGACGCTGATGGGCGCCCGCACGCGCGATTGGGTCGCGGCAGCGGTGCTCGCCGGCCAGTCGAGCGAGGCGCGCCTGCGCCTGAAGGGCGACCTGCGCGATTTTCCGTTCACCGATCCGGCGACGGGCCAGTTCCAGGTGGCGGCGAAGATTTCGGGCGCGGTGCTCGACTACGTCCCCGGCTGGCCGCGCATCGACGACATCGAGGGCGAGCTGCTGTTCGAGCGCGACCGCGTCGACGTCATCGGCCGCAGCGGCAGCATCCTCGGCGTCAAGCTCGCCAACGTGCGCGTGAGCCTGCCGAGCATGCTCGAACCGAGCCCGCGCCTGCTCATCGACGGCATCGCTGAGGGGCCGACGGCACTGTTCCTGGATTTCATCCGGCAAAGCCCGGTGAAGCGCATGATCAACAACGTTACCGACAACATGAGCTCGCTCGGCCGCGGCAGGCTGCGCCTGCGCCTTAACCTGGCGCTGCACGAGATGGACAAGAGCAAGGTCGCGGGCGAGTTCAATTTCTCGGGCAACACCATCGCCGTGGACCCGCGCCTGCCGCCGATCGAGCGCGCGCTGGGCCGCATCAGCTTCACCGAATCCACGCTCGCGGTGCAGGATGTGCGCGGGCAGCTGTTCGGCGGCGATGTGCGCATCACGGGAGGCTCGAAGCCCGACACCGGCGTGCTCGTGCTCGCCGAAGGCAGGGCAACGCTCGAGGGCATGCGCCAGCTGTTCGACCACTCCTGGCGCCGCCGCCTGAGCGGTTCGGCGCGCTATGCCGCCACCATCACGGTGAAGGAAGGGCGCACGCAGCTCAGCTTCGAGTCGCCCCTCGAAGGCGTGACGAGCAGTCTGCCGGCGCCGCTGTCGAAATCCGCCGCTGAGGCAATGCCCTTGCGCATCGATGTGTTTCCGGGCGAAGGACGCGATCGCATCGCGGTCGCGCTCGGCCCCCCCGCCGGGCGCATCGTCGCCGCGGAATTCCTGCGCGCGCCGCAGATCGCCACGACCATCGCCGCGCCGCCCACGATGCAGGTGCAACGCTCGCTGGTGGTCCTGTACCCGGTGCCGGGCGAGACGCCGCGCATGCCCGAACGGCGCGGCATGTCGCTGCGCGGCTCCCTGCCGGCGCTCGACCTCGATCGCTGGCTGCCCCTCTTCGCCGAGGGCGCAGAAGGCGGCGAGGGCACGAGCTACGATCTGAAAGTCGGCATCCTCGATGCGCTCGGCAAGCGCATGCGCGCGGTGACGATGCAGGGCGCCACCGATGCGGGGGGCTGGTCGGCCAACATGTCGACGACGGAATTTGCCGGCGACCTCGTCTGTCGCACCGAAGGTAGCGGCAGGCTGGTGGCGCGCATGACGCGCTTTTCCCTGCCCGAGGAGACGCCGGTGGTCAGGCCGGGCCTGCCCGGCCAGGACCCTGCGGCGGGTTCGCCGCTGCGCGGACTGCCGACGGTGGACATCGTCGCCGACAATTTCACCCACCGCGGGCGCAAGCTCGGGCGCGTCGAAGTCCAGGCGCGGCACGAAGGCAAGGACTGGCGCATCGACAAGCTGGCGATGACCAATTCGGATTCCGCGCTCTCCGGCACCGGCCTGTGGAAGCCGGGCGAGGGTTCGCGCACCTCGCTCAATTTCAAGCTCGAGGTGAGCGACGTGGGCATGTTCCTCGAGCGCTTCGGCTATCCGGAGCACCTCAAGGGCGGCCGCGCCAGACTGGAAGGCCCGATCGCCTGGAACGGCGATCCGCTGACGCTCGACTACGCGACGCTGAGCGGCAACCTGCAGATGCAGGCCGAGGACGGGCAGTTCCTCGAAATCGATCCGGGCATCGGCAAGCTCGTGTCGCTCATGAGCCTGCAGATGCTGCCGCGGCGCGCGGCGGGGGATTTTCGCGACGTGTTCGGCAAGGGGTTCCAGTTCGACCGCATCACCAGTGCCATGACCATCGAGCGCGGCGTGATGGCGATGAAGGAATTCCACATGCGTGGCCCCGCGGCGGACGTCAACATGACGGGCCAGATCGACCTGTCATTCGAGACGCAGAACCTCAAGGTCAAGGTAATCCCGCAGCTCGGCGACTCCGCCTCCACGGTGATGGGCCTGGTCAACCCGGTGGTCGGCTTCGCCACGCTGATTGCCGGGCGCATCCTGAAGAATCCGCTGGGCAAGATATTCGCCTTCGACTACACCATCACCGGCACCTGGTCCGACCCCAAAGTCGAGAAAGTCCAGCCGCCGCCGGCGCCCGGCAACCAGGAAGATTCCAGCGTCCTCGGCCGGTGACGAAGAGCGCGGCGAAGGTCAGGCTTGCCGCGATCCAGATGGTCTCGGCGCCCGAAGTGCCGGCGAACCTGGCGGCCGCCGGACGCCTGATCGCGGCGGCGGCCGCGGCGGGTGCGCAGCTGGTGGCGCTGCCGGAGTATTTCTGCATCCTCGGCCGGCACGAGACCGACAAGGTGAAGGTGCGCGAAGCAGACGGCAGCGGACCGATCCAGGATTTCCTCGCCGAGGCGGCGAACCGGAACCGGGTCTGGCTGGTTGGCGGCACGCTTCCTCTTCTGTCTGCAAATGAAAATAAGGTGAGAAACGCCTGCCTCGTCTTCGACGACGCGGGCCGGCGCGTGGCGCGTTACGACAAGATCCATCTCTTCGGGCTCGAGCTGGGCGAGAACAGCTTCAACGAGGCGCGCACGATCGAGCCGGGCGACCGACCTGTGGTGCTCGACACGCCCTTCGGCCGCGCCGGCATTTCGGTGTGCTACGACATGCGCTTCCCGGAGTTGTACCGGGCCGCGGGTGTGGTCGACATGTGGTTCGTGCCCTCGGCTTTCACCGCGGTGACCGGCGCTGCGCACTGGGAAGTCCTGCTGCGCGCGCGCGCGGTGGAGAACCAGTGCTACCTGATCGCGCCGGCGCAGGGCGGACTGCACCTGAACGGCCGGCGGACCTGGGGCCACAGCATGATCGTCGATCCCTGGGGCGAGATCCTCGCGCTGCGCGCCGAGGGCGAAGGCGTGGTGCTGGCGGAACTCGACGCCGGCCGGCTTGCCGAAGTGAGACAATCCCTGCCCGCCCTGCAGCACCGGACCATGTAAGGTTACCGCCCGATGGATGCCGACGTACTTCTCGCCACCGCCGACGCCTGCCTGCTCGCGCCCCATGACCTGGAGAGCCGCAAGCTGCAGGCGGTGTTCGGCTCGCTCGCGACGCGCAAGCTCGACCACGCCGACCTGTACTTCCAGTACACGCGCTCCGAGGGCTGGAGCCTCGAGGAAGGCATCGTCAAATCGGGCAGCTTCTCGATCGAGCAGGGCGTGGGCGTGCGCGCCATTTCCGGCGAGAAGACTGCATTTGCATATTCCGACGAAATAAGTTTTTCGGCACTGCAGGATGCTGCCCGTGCGACGCGTGCAATTTCCCATTCTGGAAAAACAAACAAGCAAAAAATCACGGCAAGAACCCATGCGGTGCAGCGCTACCAACCGCTCGATCCTCTCGTGTCGCTGGATGCGGACGAAAAAATCGCGCTGCTGGAAAAGCTCGACCGCCTGTGCCGCGCGCTCGATCCGAGGATCACGCAGGTGATGGCGCACCTGGGCGGCGAATACGAAGTGGTGCTGATCTCGCGTTCCGACGGCGCGCTGGCGGCCGACGTACGGCCGCTGGTGCGGCTCTCGGTGCAGGTGATCGCGCAAAGCGGCGAGCGGCGCGAGATGGGCAGCGCCGGTGGCGGCGGGCGCACCGACTATTCCCACTTCAGCGATGCGGCGCTCGAGGGCTACGCGCAGCAGGCGGTGGCGCAGGCGCTCGTCAACCTCGAATCGAAGGCCGCGCCCGCGGGCACCATGACCGTGGTGCTCGGCCCGGGCTGGCCTGGCATCCTGCTGCACGAGGCCATCGGCCACGGCCTGGAGGGCGACTTCAACCGCAAGGGCAGTTCGGCTTTTGCCGGCCGCCTGGGCGAGCGCGTCGCCTCGCGCGGCGTCACGGTGGTGGACGACGGCACGCTGCCCGACCGGCGCGGCTCCCTCACGGTGGACGACGAAGGCAATCCGACGCGGCGCACGGTGCTGATCGAGGACGGCGTGCTGCGCGGCTACATGCAGGACAGCCTGAACGCGCGGCTCATGAAGATGCCGCTCACCGGCAATGGCCGGCGCGAGTCGTTCGCGCACCTGACCATGCCGCGCATGACCAACACCTACATGCTCGCCGGCACGCGCGATCCCGCGGAAATCATCCGCAGCGTGAAAAAGGGCCTCTACGCGGCCAACTTCGCCGGCGGCCAGGTGGACATCACCAACGGCAAGTTCGTGTTTTCCGCCTCGGAGGCCTACCTGATCGAAAACGGCAAGGTCACGCAACCGGTCAAGGGAGCGACCCTCATCGGCAATGGCCCGGATGCGCTGACCCGGGTCAGCATGATCGGCAACGACATGCGCATGGACGGCGGCCAGGGCACCTGCGGCAAGGAAGGCCAGAGCGTGCCCGTGGGCGTGGGCCAGCCTACCCTCAAAATCGAAGGCCTGACGGTTGGCGGAACAGCCTGAAGAGTTAGCCGCGCGAATTCCGGATGGGGCGTTGCTCGCCCTGCCTCCGGACTATTCCCTCGTGGCAATGGAAGTCGTACGGGCTCTGATCCGGAGGAAGGCACGCAACCTGCGGCTGCTCGGCGTTCCCATCCTCGGCCTGTCCGCCGACCTGCTTATCGGCGCGGGCTGTGTCGCCGAAGTGGAGACAAGCGCGGTGTCGCTCGGAGAGGCGGGGCTTGCACCGCGATTTACCGATGCTGTGGAAAAAAATTCCCTGCTGGTAAGGGACGCAACCTGTCCGGCGATTCATTGCGCGCTCCAGGCTGCGGAAAAGGGCGTGCCTTTCATGCCGCTCGCCGGGATCAGCGGTTCCGACCTCGTGAAGGAGCGAGAGGACTGGAAAGCGCAGGGTGATGTCGTCCTCGTACCTGCGATCCGGCCGGATATCGCGCTGTTTCACGCGCGCTGGGCGGACGAGGCCGGCAACGTCTGGGTTGGCCGGCGGCGCGAACTGGCGACAGCCGCACATGCTTCCCGCCTTAACTTTGTATCCTTTGAAGAAAAAAAACCAGGCGACATGCTCGACGACGAGATTCTCGCCCCCGGCGTGATCTCCTCGATCTACGTTTCCGGGCTTGCGCACGCGCCGCGCGGCGCCTGGCCGCTCGGCATGCCGGGGCTCTACGGCGCCGACGACATGCACGTTTCGCAATACGCCAAGGCGGCGAGGACGCACGAAGGATTCCTCAAGTATCTGGACGAATGGATTCTTACGCCCCGGAAGAGCTCCTCGCCTGCGTGATCGCGGGGCTGCTGGCGGGCGCGCGCCACGCGGCGGTCGGCGCGTCGTCGCCGATTCCTGCTTCCGGTTGTTTTCTGAGAAAGAATCTTGACCCCGCGTTCCGCATTTCGCTCCAGCAGCGGCGCGAGTCCAATCCTTTTACCGAGGGCTCGCGTGAGCTCTTCGACCTCGCCGGGCAGGGGCGCATCGATGTGTTCTTCCTCGGTGGCGCGCAGATCGACGGCGGGGGCGCGATCAACCTGGTGCGCGCGGAGGGCAAGCGTTTCCCGGGGTCTTTCGGCTCGGCGTACATGTACGGGGTTGTACCCAGGACGATCCTGTTTCGCGAGGAGCACTCGCGCCGCACGCTGGTGCCGCAGGTCGAGTTCGCCTCGGCGCGTGGCACGCCGGCGGCGCTGCTCACCGGCAAGGCATTGTTCCTGTGGCAGAAGGAGACGCGCCGTTTCCGGCTGGAAAGTTTTCACCCGGGGAGCACGCTGGAGGAAATCAGGGACCTGACCGGCTTTGCGTTCGACGCCGCGGCGCGGGTGCCGCAGACGGCCGGTCCGGAAGCGGCGCAGCTCGCCATCCTGAGAGGCGTCGTGCGAAGCACTATCACAGACATATACCCGGATTTCGGCCGCCGCGTCTGGCCGGCCGCATCGCCGCGGACGGACGAAGCTTAGAATAGTCCATGCAGGAGTCCGCGTTTGCAAGAATCTACAGTCACGCCTCCGCGGCGCGCGTGGTGCTCGCCGCCGGCCTGCTGCTGTCGGTGGCCGCGGCGCTGCTGGTGGCGCACCAGCTGGAGCGCGAGGCGCGCATGAATTTCGAAAGTGCCGTCAACGACGCCAGGGCGGCGATCGATACTCGTGTCAACGACTATGCCGACGTGTTGCGCGGCGTCGGCGGCCTGTTCGCCGCGATGGACGCCGTCAGCCGGGCCGAGTTCGCGCGCTACCTGCAGAACCTGAACCTGGCGAGCCGCTATCCCGGCATCCAGGTGGTTCATTACAGCCGGCAAATCCCGCATGAGGAGCGGCCCGCGTTCGAAGCCGTGGTGCGCGGCGATACCAGCGTCCGTCCGCGCGGCTATCCGGAGTTCGCCATCAGGCCGGCGGGAACCCGGCCCGAGTACGTGGTGGCCATGTACGTCGAGCCGATGGCCGGAAACGAGCGCGCGCTCGGCCTGGACCTGGGCGGCGACCCGGTGCGCCTTGCCGCGCTCGTGCGCACGCGCGATTCGGGCCGTATCACGGCATCCGGGACCATCGCGCTGGCGCTGGACCCGAAACGCCATCCCGGATTCGCCATGCGCCTCGCCCTGTACAAGAAAGGGATGCCGCTGGCGACGGTGGAAGAGCGCCGCGCCGCCTTCAAGGGCATGGTGAGCGCGTCCTTCGTCGTCATCGACCTGATGCGCGGGGTGTTGAGCGATCCGTTTCTCGAGAAGGTGCATGTGCGCATCCACGACGCCGGATTCGTCGGCGAGGGCCGCGGCCTTGCCGCGCCTGAGGCCGAGAACCTGATGTTCGACAGCGAACGCCTGCGCGGTGGGGACCGGCGCCGCAGGCCGTCTGGAGCGCCGCTGCGCCGAATTTGCGCAAGGCCGCCGAACTCGAAGTCGGCGGCCGGCGCTGGAACCTCTACTTCAGCGCAAGGCAGGGGCTGGGCGATCCGATGGATCCCTGGCTGCCGTGGCTGGTGCTGCTCGTCGGGGCCACCGTCAGCACGCTTTTGTTCGGCCTGGTGCGCTCGCTGGCGAGCGCAGGCAGCCGAGCGGTCGAACTGGCCGAGCGCATGACCGAGAACCTGCGCAACAGCGAGGAAGCGCTGCGCATCTCCAACCAGCAGTTGCAGATGCTGGTGCAGTCCTCGCCGCTCGCCATCTATACGCGCGACCGCAACGGCCTGCTCACGAGCTGGAACCCGGCGGCCGAGCGCCTGTACGGCTGGACCGCGGCCGAGGTGCTCGGCAAGCCTCTGCCCTCGGTGCCCGGAGAGCAGCGCGAGGAGTCCGACGAGCTGCGCCGGCGCCTGCTCGCCGGCGAGACCTTGATCAAGTTCCAGGGACGGCGCCTGCGCAGCGACGGCGGACACATTTTCATCGACGCCTCGCTCGGGCCGCTGCGCGACGCCGCCGGGGCCGTCATCGGCATCATCGCGGTCGCCGCGGACATCACCGAGCAAAAGCGGGCCGAGCGGCAGCAGGCGATGGAGCACGGGGTGACGCGCCTGCTCGCCGAAGCCGAGTCGATCGAGCAGGTGATGCCCGAGATTATTCGCACCATGTGCGAGTCGCTCGGCTGCGCCTACGGCGCGCGCCGGGTCTGGAACGAACGCGAGCAGAAGATTGGCAGCGCCGAGATCTGGAGCGAGCCCGGCGCCGAGATTGGACGGTTTCTCGAAGCGAGCCGGGAGCCGCGTGCGCTGCCGCAGACCTCGGGCGGCTTACTGCGGCGCGTGCTGACAAGCGGCGAACCGACCTGGATCGCCGACGTGACCGAGGACCCGAGCTTTCGCCGTGGCGCCGAAGCGCGCCAGGCGGGCTTGCGAGGCGCGTTCGCCTTTCCGATCCGCTTCGGCAGCGAAGTACTCGGCATCATGGAATTCTTCAGCCGCGAAAGCCGGCCCCCCGACCAGATGCTGGTGCAAAGCACGCGTTCGATCGGCAGCCAGATCGGCCAGTTCATGGCGCGCGGCCAGGCCGAGGAGCGCGTGCGCCACCTCGCGCATTTCGACGAACTCACCGGGCTGCCCAACCGCGCACTGTTCAACCAGCGCCTGAACCACGCGCTCGCCAGGGCGCGGCGCGCCGAGCAACCGCTGGCGGTCCTGTTCATCGACCTGGACCGTTTCAAGAACGTCAACGATACGCTCGGCCACGAAGCGGGCGACCGCGTCCTGAAGGAGGTCGCGCAGCGCCTGCGCGGTTGCCTGCGCGAGGTGGATACCGTGAGCCGCCTCGGCGGCGACGAGTTCGTGGTGCTGATCGAGACGGCGTCGCGGCCGGCGGATGTCGCCGAGGTGGCGCAGAAAATCCTCACCGCTCTGGCGCGCCCGGTGGCGCTGGAAGGGCAGGAATTCCACCTCACCGCGAGCATCGGCATCAGCACCTGCCCCGGCGACAGCGCCGACCTGCAGGGCATCATGAAGAACGCCGACATCGCGATGTACCGCGCCAAGGAGCAGGGCAAGAACAACTTCCAGTTCTACTCGGCGCAGATCAACGTCCACACCCTGGAGCGCGTCGCGCTCGAGTCCGACCTGCGCCACGCCCTCGAGCGCGACGAATTCGTGCTGCACTACCAGCCCAAGATCGACATCGCCAGCAACCGCGTCGTCGGCGTGGAAGCATTGGTGCGCTGGCAGCAGTCCGGCAAGCCGCTGATCCCGCCGATGCAGTTCATCCCTCTGGCCGAGGAGAGCGGGCTGATCGTGCCGATCGGCGAGTGGGTCCTGCGGCACGCCTGCCTGCAGAACAGGGCCTGGCAGGACCAGGGCCTGCCAGGCCTGCGCATCGCGGTCAACCTGTCGGCGCGCCAGTTCACCCACGCCAATCTTCTGCAGGACGTGGCGCGCGTGCTGCGGGAATCACGGCTCGATCCGGCCTGGCTCGAGCTGGAGATCACCGAGGGCATGGTGATGCACGACCCCGCGCGCGCGGTGCAGCTGCTGCGCGAATTGAAAGCGATGGGCATCCACCTTTCGCTGGACGATTTCGGCACCGGCTATTCGTCGCTGAGCTATCTCAAGCGCTTTCCTCTCGACAGCGTGAAGATCGACCGCTCGTTCATCCAGGACCTGCCGCGCGACGGCGACGATGCCGGCATCACGCAGGCGATCATCGCCATGGCGCACAGCCTGAGGCTGGCGGTGGTCGCCGAGGGCGTGGAGACCGCTGAGCAGCTGGACTTCCTGCGCAGCAACGGCTGCGACGAGATGCAGGGCTATCACTTCAGCCGGCCGCTGCCCGAAGACCAGCTCCGGTGCATGCTCCTGGACATCCGCGCCGCGGGCGTTCTCGCGGCCAAATCGGCCTAGCCTGCGCGTCAAGCTTTGTCGGAGTTCCAGCGCAGCGACCGGCTGACAGCTTCGTGCCAGCGCGCGAGCAATGCAGCGGCCTCCGCGCGCGGCATGCCGGGCGTGAAGCGCCGGTCCATCTGCCATTGCGCCGCGATCTCCTCGCGCGATTTCCATACGTCGGTGTACAGGCCGGCGAGGTAGGCGGCGCCCAGCGCGGTGGTCTCCAGCACTTTCGGCCGCACCACCGGCACGCCGAGAATGTCGGACTGGAACTGCATCAGCAGGTCGTTGGCCGCGGCGCCGCCGTCGACGCGCAGTTCGGCCAGGGTCTGGCCGGAATCCTTCTGCATGGCTTCCAGCACGTCGGCGCTCTGGTAGGCGATCGACTCGAGCGCCGCGCGCGCGATGTGCGCGCGCGAAGTACCTCGGGTAATCCCCACGATCGTCCCGCGCGCGTGTGGATCCCAGTGCGGCGCGCCCAGGCCCGCGAAAGCCGGCACGACGTAGACCCCGCCGTTGTCCAGGACTGTGGCAGCCAGGCCTTCCACTTGCTCTGATCTTTCAAAAAAACCAAGTTCATCCCGCAACCATTGCACCACCGCGCCGCCGATGAACACGCTGCCTTCCAGCGCGTACTGCCGCTCCACGTCGCGCGCGTCCACGGCGCGCCCGAGCTGCGCCGCCGTGGTGGAGAGCAGGCCATGCGCCGAGGGCACGACGCGGTTGCCCGTGTGCAGGAGCATGAAGCAGCCGGTGCCGTAGGTGTTCTTCGCCATGCCGGCGCTGTGGCAGCCCTGGCCGAAGAGCGCCGCCTGCTGGTCGCCGGCGATGCCGGTGATCGGGATCGGCGCGCCCAGCACCGTCGGCGCGATCATGCCAAAGGCGTGGGAGGAGGGCAGGACATCGGGCAGCATCGCGCGCGGCACGCGCAGCAGCTGGAGCAGTTCCGGGTCCCAGTCACCCGAGTGGATGTTGAAAAGCAGGGTGCGCGACGCGTTGGTCACGTCGGTGACGTGCGTCTTCATGTGCGACAGGTTCCAGACTAGCCAGGTATCCACCGTGCCGAAGGCCAGCTCGCCCAGCTCCGCGCGCCTGCGCGCGCCCGGCACCTGGTCGAGGATCCACGCCGCCTTGGTGCCGGAGAAGTAGGGGTCGAGCACGAGGCCGGTGCGCTCGCGCACCAGGCTCTCGGCACCGACTTCCTTCAGCTCCGCGCACACAGCCGCGGTGCGCCGGTCCTGCCAGACGATCGCCGGATAGATCGGCTTGCTGGTCTGGCGGTCCCAGACCACGGTGGTTTCGCGCTGGTTGGCGATGCCGCAGGCGACGATGTCCTCCGCCCTCAGTCCAGCGGTCCTGAGCGCCTCACGCGCGACGTCGCGCTGCGAGCGCCACAGGTCGTCGGGGTCGTGCTCCACCCAGCCCGGCTGCGGGTAGTGCTGCTTGAATTCCTGCTGCGCCGAGGCCACCGCCTTGCCGGTTTCATCGAAGATGATCGCGCGCGAACTGGTGGTGCCCTGGTCGAGCGCGAGAACGTAGCGCATCGGGAAATTCTAGCAAGACCCCGGTGCTAGAATTCTTTCACCATGAAAATCCACGAGTACCAGGGCAAAGAAGTGTTCCGCAGATTCGGCCTCGTCACGCCGCGCGGCTTCCCGTGCTTCAGCGTCGACGAGGCGCTCGAGGCGGCGAAGAAGTTGGGCGGCAGCGTCTGGGTGGTGAAGGCGCAGATCCATGCCGGCGGCCGCGGCAAGGGCGGGGGGGTCAAGGTTGCCAGGTCTTTATCCGAGGTAAAGGAACTTGCGGGAAAAATTCTCGGCATGCAGCTCGTCACCCATCAAACAGGGCCGGGCGGGCAGAAAGTG
>SBAS01000001.1 GCA_005240145.1 Nitrosomonadales bacterium
GGCGCGACTGGTACTTCCAGCCGTAGCGATCGAGCTGGCCGGTGTCCCTGAGGAAAGCGGCGACGCTGATGTTGCCGCTGCCGCAGACCGGGTCCTCAGGAACACCGTGTGTGGGCGCAAAGGATCGAACATGGATCGCCGCGTCCGCATTTCCGGTAGCGCCGAATACCGTAAACCCGGTTGCCCGAACGGAATCGGCAAACTTGCCGATAGCCGCCATTTCGGGGACGAGCCGGTCCACAACGTCCGAGCTGCCGAGGTCGGCGATCAGCCAGACCGGGCCGACATTCACAATCCGCGGTGGCGATTGAACTTTCGCGCCCAGCGTTCTCTCCAGCTCCCCGATGCGTCCGGGATCCAGCGGCGCGACGCTCTGCGTGGGTGCCCTGACCTCGATGACGCCATTGTCGTGCGTGAGGTCAAGTACGCCCGCGCCGCACTCCTGCCGGAACCTGCCGCCCTTGGGCTTCACGATGCCGGCTTCGATCGCCGCATGCGCGCTGCCTATGGTCGGATGGCCTGCAAACGGCAGCTCGGCGTGCGGTGTGAAAATGCGCAGCTTGTAATCGGCCGACGACGAAGGCAGGACAAACGTGGTCTCGGACAGATTGGTCCACGCGGCGATGCGCTGCATGTCTGCAGTCGAAAAATCACCGCCTTGGAGGACCACGGCGACCGGATTGCCGCGGAACGGCACGCGCGTGAAAACATCCACCTGCTTGAAGGGTATCGCCTTCATCTCAGAGCGTGCGCGCTTTCTCGCGTAGCACGAATTTCTGTATCTTGCCGGTGGCGGTGGTTGGCAGCGCGCCGAAGACGACCTTCTTCGGCACCTTGAACCTGGCGAGCACGCTGCGGCAATGCGCGATCATGTCGTTTTCAGTCACTTCCGTCCCAGGCTTCAACTGCACGAAGGCGCAGGGCGTCTCGCCCCACTTCTCATCGGGCTTCGCCACCACCGCGGCGAGCTGCGTGGCAGGGTGCTTGTAGAGCGCGATCTCGACCTCCACTGACGAGATGTTTTCGCCGCCCGAGATGATGATGTCCTTCTTGCGGTCCTTGATCTCGACGTAGTTGCTCGGATGCCAGACGGCGAGGTCGCCGGTGTGCATCCAGCCGCCGTGGAATGCCTCCGCGGTGGCCTTCGGATCCTTCAGGTATCCCAGCATCACCGTGTTGCCGCGGATGAGGATCTCGCCCACGGTCTCGCCGTCCTTCTTGACCGGCTTGCAGGACCCCGGAGCGCCCACGATGTGGCCATCGACTACCTGGTAGCGCACGCCCTGCCGTGCCATTTCATTGTATTTCTGCTCCTCGGAAAGATTCTTCCAGCTCTCCTGCACCGCGCAGAACGTCGACGGACCCTGCAACTCGGTCATGCCGTAGATGTGCAGCACCTGGAAGCCGAGATCCTCCATCGCCTTGATCACCTTGGCCGGCGGCGGCGAGCCGCCCGTCATGATGTGTACCGGCAGCGGCAGCCTGCGGCGTTGCTCCGGCGGGGCGTTGGTGAGCATCGTGAGCACCGTAGGCGCGCCGCACATGTGCGTGACACCGTGCTCCACGATCATCGGGAAGATCAGCGCCGGGTCGACCGCGCGCAGGCAGACATGCGTGCCGCCCATCGCTGTGATCGACCAGGGAAAGCACCAGCCGTTGCAATGGAACATCGGCAACGTCCACAGAAAGACGGGATGCGCCGGCATCGCCCAGGCGGTGATGTTGCCCATTGATTCGAGGAAGGTGCCGCGGTGGTGGTAGACCACTCCCTTGGGCCTGCCGGTAGTGCCCGAGGTGTAGTTCAGGGCAATCGGGTCGTATTCGTCCGGCGGCAGCTCCGAGGAGAAATCCGGGCTACCGCCGGCAATGAATTTCCCGTACTCGATGCTGCCCACCCGTTCGCCGGGTCCGGTGTAGAGCGGATCGTCTACGTCGATGACGAGGATCTTGCGCTTCAATTGCTTCAATGCAGGTCCAACGACTGAAGCGAATACACGGTCGGTGATGAAGACCTTCGCCTCGCCGTGCTGGAGGATGTAGGCGATGGTGTCGGAGTCAAGCCGGGTATTTATGGCGTTCAGCACCGCGCCCAGCATCGGCACGCCGTAGTGGGCGTCAAGCATCGCGGGCACATTCGGCAGCATCGCCGCGACCACGTCGCCCCGTTTCACGCCTTTCTTCGCGAGCGCCGAGGCGAGGCGCCGCGCGCGCTCGTAGAACTGAGCGTAGCTGATGCGCTGCGCGCCGTGGATGACGGCAGTGCGTTCGGGATGGATTTCCGCCGCACGAGGCAGGAACACGACCGGGCTGAGCGGCGTGTGGTCGCCCCGGCTTGAGCGCGGCCCAGAGCTTGTTCGCCATGTCAGGCCGCCTTGTGCCTTGGCTCGCCGTGCACCTTGACGGTGCCGGCGGCATTGTCAGTCACCGCGAAAACCTCGAAATACTCGATCTCCGGCTCCATGCCATATCTTTCGACGATGCCCTCGCGCCACGGGCCGCTGTAGAAAGCCTCGGCATCCTTCAGCGACTCCCACTGGTAGACGCCGCCCGCGACCCCTCGCTCGCTCCAGATGAAATGCTTGCTGATCAGCCCCTTCGCGCTGCGAAAGCCGGGGGCGATCTTGATGAAGTGGGCCAGGCAGGCGTCATGATCGATCGAGGGAGGGAGCTTGTAGCGCACGGTGGCGGTGATCATGGGGTCCTCCGGATAGGTATTGACCAATAGCGTTGTGCAATGCAGCGACGAGCGTTTACGTTGACTTTACCCTAAGCCGGTCGTAACTTGCCTCGGTTCACCCAAAAGGAGGGAACCGATGAGCAAGATCGCACTGGCAGTAGCGGCCGCCTTCGCTGCAAGCCTCACTGTTTCGGGCGGCGCGCTCGCCCAGGAAAAGACCGTGGTCATCGCGCCGTTCGGCGTGAAGACCGGAGTGCTGCGATTGTTCGGCATCAACAGCGAAGCAGCGATCAAGGCCGCGGTGGAGGAAGTCAACAAGGCGGGCGGCGTGAAGCTCGCCGACGGCTCCAAGGCGAAGATGGTCGCCTCCGATTACCTGGATGATCGCTGCAACGCGGAGGAAGGCATTGCCGTGGTGCGCCGCATCGTCGGCACCGACGCGCTGGTCGCTGTCGGCCCCACCTGCTCGAACGTCGCCGAGCCGCTCTACGGCATCCTGCAGAAAAAGGTCGACGACGCAAAAGACACCGGTTTGCAGTTCCCGATCCTGACCGACGTCGCGATCAAGGTCGGCCTGGCGAAGATCTCGGAGTGGTCGTTCCGCAACGTACCGAGCGAATTGACCATGTATTCGTCGCTCTACTACTGGCTGAAGAGCACGCGCCCCGAGCTGAAGACCGTATACGGCGGCGTCGAGGAGGACTTCGCCCATTCGCGCGCCTCGTGGCACGTCGTCATGAAGGACCGGGCGAACGCCAACGGCTATCAGGTGCTCGGCGAGTCGAAGTGGCTGCTGAACGACACCAACTTCTCTACCCAGGTGCGCGAGATCAAGAAGGCGAATCCGGACATCCTGTCGATCGCGGCGCACCCGTTCACCACCTGCGGGCTCCTGAAGGAGATGCAACGCCAGGGCGTGAAGCCCAAGCTCGTCGTCGGGTTGACCAGCACCTCGAGCCTGGAGACCATGCAGGCCTGCCCGAAGCAGGCCGAGGGCATGATCATTCCGAGCAGCTTCGCGCCGGTCAACAAGGAAGCCAAGTTCGCCGCCGAGCAGACCGCCAAGCAGAAAGGCTCGGCCGACCTGCACAGTATGGCGTCCTGGGAAAACGTCTTCATCATCAAGGAGGCGATGGAGCGTGCAGGGCTTTCGGGCAGGAAGGACTCGGCCTCGATCCAGGCCGACCGCCGCAAGCTGCGCGATGCGCTCGCCGCGACCAAGACGACCAAGGGCCTGCTGGGCGTGAGCAAGCGCACCGAGGACCGTGAAGCCGACAAGCCGTACGTGTTCGTGCACGGCAAAGGCGGCGTCTGGACGGTGCTGCATAACCCGCTGTAACGGAACGCGCAAGCGCTGAAGAATCCGCCCCGCGCCGCGGGGCGGATTTTTTATCCCATGTTCGATTTCATCCAAGCAGTCCTCGACGGCATCCTGTTCGGGACCATCTATTCCCTGATCGGGATCGGCTTCACGCTGGTGTTCGGCGTCATGCACAAGATCAACATGGCCTACGCGGCGGCATCGATTGGCGCAGCCTACATAGGCCTGGTCTCCGCCAGCGCCATGAAAGCCGCCTCGGCCTGGGTCGTTTTCGGCTGCTCACTGGTGGCGGGCGGCGTGCTCGGCTTCCTCGTCTACCTGATCTGCTTTCACCTCATCCCGCTCAGGAACGAGAACGCGACGCTGATGTCGACGGTAGGGATGCTGCTGCTGGCCGATGAGCTGATCTCGCACGCCACCACCGGCGCGCCGCAGAACTATCCGGCGACGCTCGAGGACGTCATGTTCCGCTTCGGCGAAATGTCGATGCGCGGCGACCTGGTGGTGGTGTTCGGCGTCAGCGTGGTCTGCACTGCGGCGCTGCTGCTGCTGCTCTACCGGACGCGGCTGGGTCTCGCGACGCGCGCGGTGGCGCAGCAACCGATCGCCGCGCAGCTCTGCGGCATGCGCGTCGCCCAGGTCAATACACTCACCTTTGTCATTACCGGGGTGCTGGGCGGAATTGCCGGCGCGCTGATCTGCTCCGCGGTCGGCTCGCTCTCGATCCTGCTCACCGGCCCCCTCACCGTCAAGGGCCTGATCGTGACGGTGATCGGCGGCTTGGGTAGCGTTCCGGGCGCGATCGTCGCCGGCCTGCTGGTCGGAGGCCTCGAGAACGTGTTCCAGCATTTCCGCGGCGTTACCGAGCGCGACATGTACGTGATGCTGCTGCTGTTCGCGTTCCTGATCTTCCGGCCGGGCGGCATCTTCGCCAAGGGCCAGGGGCGCGACTGAAGGGCGGCCATGGAGTTCTATTTCGGCCTCGCGCAAACGATCGGCATCCATACGCTGCTGGGGCTTTCTGCGTACATCATCCTGCTGACTGGCCAGATGAGCCTGGCGCAAGCGGCCTTCTACGCCATCGGCGCCTATGTCTCGGGAATGCTGACGGTGCTCTGGGGCTGGCACATCGTTCCTGCAATGTTCGCCGGCGCAGCGCTCGGGGCGGCCGCGGCCGCCGCGGTGGGCTTCCCGGCGCTCCGGGTCAAAGGCCTGATGCTGGTCATCGCCACTCTCGCCTTCGGCGAAGGGGTGCGCCTGTTCTTCTTCAACTTCGACTACCAGGTCCAGAAGGGCAACATCAAGGTCGGGCCGCTCGGCGGCGAGGGCTTCCGCCAGATCCGCTATTTCCCGGAGAACGGCTGGACCTCGGACGAGGTGATGCTGTTCGTGTGGGTGTTCGTGATCCTCGTCATGGCGATGATCTGGTGGTTCGACCGCTCGCGCTACGGCTCGGTGCTGCGCGCGGTCGGGGACGATGAGCTCGCTGCCCAGTCTGTCGGCATCAACCTCACAGCGGTCAAGGTGAGCGCGATGGCGATCGGGGGAGCGGTCGCCGGGCTGGCAGGCAGCCTGTATGCGCATTACACGACGCATATCGAGCACTTGGCGTTCGGCGTGCTGCAGTCGGTGTTCGCGATCGCCTACCCGATCATCGGCGGGCTGGCGAGCGTGTTCGGCACCCTCGCCGCGGTGATCTTCGTGCAGGGCTTCCTGGTCGAGGGCCTGCGTTTCTTGGGCGACTGGCGCAATCTCCTCTTCGGCCTGCTGATCATCGTCGCGATGGTGGTCAGGCCGAACGGATTCCTCGACGGGCAGATGCTGCGCAACTTCAAGCGCTGGTTCGGCATCCGCAGCCGCAATGCTTGAGCTAGAGCGCGTCTCGCGGCATTTCGGCGGCGTGCGCGCCGTCGACGGGCTCGACCTCAAGGTGCGCGATGGCGAGATCGTCGGCCTGATCGGGCCCAACGGCTCGGGCAAAAGCACGACCGTAAACCTCGTCACCGGCCTGTTCTCGCTGACCTCGGGGCAGATACGCTTTCGCGGCCAGGACATCGCGCCGCTGCCGACACATATGCGCCTGCAGGGCGGCATCGCGCGCACCTTCCAGAACATCCGCCTGTTCGGTCAGCTGACGGTATGGCAGAACCTGTGGGTGGCGCAGAACTCACCGGCGGACCGCGCCAAGCGCGGCTTCTTCTCCCGCTGGCTCGGGGGGCAATCAGGGGTGCGCGACGAGATCGTATCGCTGCTGGAATTTTCGGGTCTTGCCCACAAGCAGGACGAGCTTGCCTCCAACCTCGCGTTCGGCGAGCAGCGGCGCCTGGAACTCGCGCGCGCGATGGCGACCAAGCCGAAGTTACTGCTGCTCGATGAGCCTGCCGCAGGGATGAACAGCGAGGAGATCGGCCAGCTGCGTGAGCGCATCCTCAAGCTGCGCGAGCGCGGGCTGACCATCCTTCTGGTCGAGCACGTGATGGAGCTGGTGATGGGCGTCACGGACCGGATCGCGGTGCTCAATTTCGGCCAGAAGATCGCCGAAGGGACGCCCGCCGAGATCCAGAAGGATGCCGCGGTTCGCAAGGCCTACCTGGGCGGCGACGCGGCCGCTGCCGAAGGCGGCTCCTGATGAGCGCGCTGCTGGAAGTCAAGGACGTCGTCACCGCCTACGGCAAGATCGAGGCGCTGAAGGGCGTATCGCTGGAAGTGCAGCAGGGCTCGATCACCTGCCTGCTCGGGCCCAACGGCGCCGGCAAGACCACCCTGATGATGAGCACCGCGGGAATCCTGCGGCCGAGATCCGGGTCGATCCAGTTTGCGGGCGCCGAGATCGCGGGAGCGGCGCCGCACGCCATCGTCGCCAGGGGCATCGCGCTGGTGCCCGAAAACCGGCTGGTGTTTCCGGGCATGACCGTCACCGAGAACCTGCGCGCCGGCGCCTACCAGCGCGCCGACAAGGCCGAGATCGAAGCGCACATCGAGCGCATGTTCGCGCGCTTTGCGCCGCTCAAGGCGCGCGCGACGCAACTGGGCGGCACTCTCTCGGGCGGCGAGCAGCAGATGCTCTCGGTGGCGCGCGCGCTGATGAGCCGGCCCAGGCTCCTCCTCATGGACGAGCCCTCGCTCGGCCTCGCGCCGCTCATCGTCGATGAGATCTTCCGCATCATCGCCGAGCTGAACAAGGACGGGACGACGATCTTCCTCGTCGAGCAGAACGCGCACATGGCGCTCAAGGTCGCGAACCACTTCTACCTGATCGAGCAGGGCAAGGTCACCTTCAGCGGTGACCCGGGATCTCTGGCCGAGGACGAGGTCATCCGGCGGGCCTATCTCGGCTCCGCCAGGGCCTGACCCCGCTGGAGAGGGCCGCGATGCTCGTGGACCTCATCCAGAACACGTTGGACGGCCTGACGGCCGGCGCGGCCTACGCCCTGCTCGCGATCGGTTTCACGCTGATATTCGGCGTGCTGCGCCGGATCAACCTGTCCTACGGGCCGGCGATCATGCTCGGCTGCTACGCGGCCACTTGGTTTCATGTGCAGTTCCAGGTCGGGCTGCTGGTGCTGGCGGCGCTCACCCTCGCGGCCACCGTGCTCGCCGGCGCCTACGTCGAGCGCCTCTGCTTCGCGCCCCACCGCGATCGATCGGCGATCGCCGCCATGGTCGCGAGCTTCGCGATCTGGATGCAGCTCGAAGAGCTCGCGACGCTGGTGCTGCCGAACCACCTGTACGCTTTCCCGGCGCTCTACGAAGGCGGTCCTCTGAGCTTGGGCCCTTTCACCCTGCGCGCCGAAGCGCTGGTCATGTTCGCGGTAACAGTGCTGGCATGCCTCGCGCTGCAGCGCCTGCTGTACCGCTCCCGCTTCGGGCTCTCGGTGCGCGCCGTTATCGATCAACCCGTCGCGGCACGGCTGGTCGGCATCAACCTGCCGTGGGTCTTCGTGCGCGTCTTCGCGGTGGCGTCGGCCCTGGGCGCTGTGGCCGGCTACCTCATCGTCGCAAGCGCCGGGCAGGTGACGCCCATGCTCGGCATGTGGTCGACGCTGAAAGGCATGCTGGCAATGATGCTGGGGGGTCTCGGCTCGCTCCCGGGCGCCATCGTCGGCGGGCTGGCGCTTGGGCTGATCGAAGCGCACAGCCAGTGGTTCTTCGGACCCCAGGTCCGTGACCTCACCGCCTACTTCCTGCTGTTCGCGTTGCTGGCCTTGCGGCCTTCCGGGCTATGGACGACACCGCGTCATGGATGACTATGTCACGGGCGTCCTCACCAACATCGGGCTGTTCTCGTTTCTCGCCCTGTCGGCGTACCTGCTGCTGATCGCAGGCGAGATGTCCTTCGGCCAGCAGGCGTTCTTCGGCGTCGGGGCCTATTCGGGCGGCATTCTCACGGCGATCTACGGGCTGCCGTTGCCGGTCGCCGCGCTCGTGGCGATGCTGCTGGGCTCTCTCTGCGCTTTTCTCGTTGGACTGCCGACGCTGCGTCTGCGGGGGCTCTATTTCGCGATGGCGACCCTCGCAGCGGCGGAAATGGCGCGCATCCTGTTCGAGCTGTTCCGTTTCCAGCGCCAGATCGGCGGCGAGCTGGTCGGACCGGACGGAACGCAGGGTTTCCGCGGCATCCGCTGGGTATTCGAGCGCGGGGTAGAGCCCGCAGGCTACCTGGCCCTGGTGTGGGGCCTGCTCCTGATCGCTCTGGTGGTCTTCCTGCTCATGGAAAGGTCAAGACTGGGCGCGACGCTGCGCGCGATCGGGGAGGACCCGGACCTTGCGCGCTCCTGCGGCATCAGCGTGGAGCGTTTCAAGCTGGGGGTCGCGGCGGCCGCCGGCGCGCTCGCCGCGCTCGGCGGCGTGCTCTTCGCGCACCACAATACCTATATCGAGCCGAGGAACTTCGACATCATGCTGGGCGTCCACAGTCTGGCTTACGCGCTGATCGGTGGCCTCGGTACCGCCTTCGGCCCGCTGCTCGGGGTGATGGTCGACCTCGGCGTGCTGGAGGGGAGCCGCGTGTTTCAGGGCTATCGCATGATCGCCTTCGGCGGCCTGGTGGCGATACTGCTGATCTTCAGGCCACGCGGCCTGCTCGACGAAAAGGTGGTGCATTGGCTAAGAGCGCGCTTTTCCTGATCCTCGCCCTCGCCTCGCTGCCAGCATCCGCGCAACGAGCGCAAGCCGAGCTCGCCTGCACGCCGAGCAACACCGATTTCGCCTACCACTGCGTAGTCAGACTGTCGCGCGGCGGACAGCCCCTGCCGGGCGCCGACGTCAGCGTTGGCGCGGACATGCCCTCGATGCCGATGGCGCACAACGTAAGGCCGGTGAAAGCGAAGCCCGGCAAAGCGCCCGGCGAGTACCAGGCTAGGCTCGACCTGGAGATGCTCGGCGAATGGGCGGTGAAGCTGCGCCTGCGCGGCCCGGTGAACGACCAGCTGATCCTGCACTACGACTTCGACGAAAAAGGCGCCCGCCCCGTCATTCGATCCGGCAGGCTTCCTCGAAAGTAAGCCGCGGGCTGCGGGTGAAGATCCTGGCCGGGTCGCCCTTGCCGAGGTTGCAGAGGAAGTTCGATTTCCAGCGTCCGTCCGGAAAGAACGCCGCGTCCACCTTGGCGTTGTCGAACCCGGACATCGGGCCGGTATCGATGCCGAGAGCGCGCGCGGCGATGATGAAGTACGCCCCCTGCAGCGAGCCGTTGCGGAACGCGACCTTTTCGTTGCCCGCCTTCTTGTCGTCGCCCTGGAATCCCTTGATGGCGTCCGGCCGGAACGGAAACGTCTTCGGCAGGTTTTCGTAGAACATCAGGTCGAAGGCGATGATGGCGGTGACGGGAGCAGCCATGGTCTTGTCCAGGTTGCCGGGACTCAGCGCCGGCCGGAGTTTTTCCTTGGCCTCCTTCGAGCGCACGAAAACGATCCGCCCCGGCTGCGTATTCATCGTCGTCGGACCCCATTTCAGGAGGTCGTAGAGGCTGCGCAACTGCGCATCGCTCACCGGACCGGTGAACGCATTGTGCGTACGCGCCTGGCGGAAAATCGTGTCGAGGGTTTGGTCGTCGAGCATGCTTCTCTCCGGGGGAAAGGCGGGCGCAAATGTTAGCATCGCCGCATGCCGCCCGACCTCGCGCGTTTCATCCGTCCCGGCGACGGCATCATCCTCGGCCAGGCCTGCGCCGAGCCGCAGTCGCTCTCTTCGGCGCTGGTCGCGCAGCGCGCGGCGTTTTCCGGCGCCCGCGTGTTCCTTGGCGTCAACTATGCCGGCATCCTGCGCCCCGAACACGCCGACCACCTGACACTTTCCTCTTACTGCGGCGCCGGACACAACCGTGCCCTCGCCGACGCGGGCGTGCTCGATATCCATCCGCACCCCTACTCCAGGTTTGCCGCTCTGATTCGTGAGCGGAAGATTCCCTGCGATGTGGTGCTGGTGCAGGTGAGCCCGCCCAACGCGCGCGGCGAGTACAGCATGGGTCTGGCCGTGGACTACCTGTTGCCCGCAATGCAGGCCGCGCGCGCGGTGATCGCGGAGGTTAACGACCGTGTTCCCCATACCTCGACCGAGAGGCTCCTGCGCAAAGAAGACTTCGCGCTGCTGGTGGAAGCATCCCAGGAACCGGCCACGCCGCCTGCCGCGCGTGCCGGGGCGATAGAAGCAGCGATTGCAGGTCATGCGCAAGCCTGCATCCCGGATGGCGCCACGCTCGAATTCGGTCTCGGCATCCTTCCCGACGCCGTGTGCGCAGCGTTGCAGGACAAAAAAGACCTGAAGGTCCATTCCGGCACCATCGGCGACGGCGTAGTCGAGCTGATGCAACGCGGCGCCGTGGCCAGCGCCGACTGCGCCATGCTCATCGGCACGCGCAAGCTGTTTGACTTCGCCCACGGCAATGCAGCGATCCGATTGCATTCCACTGAGTACACGCACGACCCGCGCGTCCTTGGCGCAATCCCGCGCTTCGTCGCCATCAACTCGGCGATCGAAGTGGACCTCACCGGGCAGGTCAACGCGGAACTCGCCAAAGGCAGCTACCTCGGCGCGGTCGGTGGCGCGCTGGATTTCATCCGTGCCGCCAGCCACTCCCCCGGCGGCGTCTCGCTTCTCCTGCTGCCTGCGGCGCGCGTCGTCAAGGCGCTTGCGGGACCTGTCGCGACACCTCGCAGCGAAGCCGGCATCATCATCACCGAGCGCGGCGCGGCGGACCTGCGCGGCTGTTCCTTGAAAGAGCGCGAGCACCGCATGCTTTCAATTTCAAACCTGGAGAAGTGAACCTGCCCATGAAACCAAGCCCAGCTGCCCAAGGCGAACTTGCCCCTGCCGGGAAACTGCGTGTCGGCGTGAACCTCGGCAATTTTCTCCTCGTGAACAAGGACCTCGCCAGCGGAGAGCTGCGCGGCGTCGTTCCCGACCTGGCACAGGAACTCGGGCGCCGTCTCGGTGCAAAGGTGGAACTGATCAGCTATCCCGGCGCGGGCCAGGTCGCCGACGCCGGTGCGACCGATGCCTGGGACGTCGGCTTCATCGGTGCCGAGCCGGCGCGCGCGGCGCAGATTGCGTTCACGCGCGCCTACCTGGAGATCCCGGCCACCTACCTCGTACCTGCGGGATCGCCGATCAGGAGCATTGCCGAAGTGGACCGTCCCGGCGTGCGCATCGCCGTGGCGGCGCGCAGCGCCTATGACCTGTACCTCAGCCGCAGCATCAAGCACGCGGAACTGGTGCGTGCCGAAGGGCTCCCGGCGTCGTTTGACCTCTTCACCGGGAGGAAACTCGAAGTCCTGGCCGGCCTGCTGCCGCGGCTAACCACGGACGTCATGCGCCTGCCGGGAGCACGAATACTCGAAGGCAAATTCACTGCCGTCCAGCAGGCGATCGGCACGCCCAAAGCGCGCAGCGCAGCGGCCGCGTATTTGAGCGAGTTCGTTGCGGAGGTCAAAGCTACCGGCTTGGTGGCGAGGTTGATAGACCGCCACGGCGCCAAGGGCGTGAACGTAGCGCCCTAGCGAAAGTTGCGCAGCGCCGGCACGGTCCAGAACGGCATCACCGCAAGGCCGATGAAAACGAGGGAAAAGCACAGTCCCAGCACGTAACCGCCGGTCAGGTCGTGCAGCAAGCCGCCCATGAGCGAACCGAAGGCGGCCCCCAGCGCGTTCGCGGAATAGATCGTGCCGTAGATCGTCGCTACCCGAGGGCCGGCAAAGTGGCGGGCGCAAATCGAGGAGACGATCGGGCCGCGGGCTCCCATGCAAAGGCCGAACACCGGCACGAACAGACCCAGCAGCAGGATCGACGGCCACCTGGCTATCGCGATAAGGAGCAGCATTCCCGCAGCCGTGCCCGCGAAGCTCGCCGTAACCGTGCGCCGGATGCCGAAGCGCTCGGCGATATAGCCACTGCCCATGATGCTGATGGACGAGAGCATGCCGATGATGCCGAACGTGGTCGCCGCTCCGAGCGGCGTGAAGCCGGCATCGATCAGGAACGCAACCAGTTGCACGATGATGGCGAACATGCCGATTGCGGTGCAAAAGAAAACCTGCGCCAGGGCCCAGAAGATTCGGCTGCCAAGCGCCGAGCGCAGCGTCCAACCCTCGCCCGCTCCCGCCAGGGCTGCGCGCGCCTGGTGGTCCGCATGGCCGGCGGTGAAGCGTCGCCACGGAACCGCGAACAGCACCAGAGGCAGAAGCAATAGCAGTCCAGTGCCGAGCGCACCATAGGCGAAGCGCCAGTCGTACCGGCTGACGAGAAACTGGGTAAGCGGCACGAAGATCACCGTCCCCACGCCGACTGCTGAAAACGCGATGCCGATCGCCGTCGACAGCCTTGCGCGGTACCAGCGCGAGAGCAGTGCCGAACCCGGGACCATGCCGTTCAGGCTCACTGCAAAACCGATCAACACACCGACAAAGAGGTAGAACTGCCACAGTTCCTGCAGCCGCATGGCGAGCAGGAACGCGCTGCCCAGGCAGGCGATGCCCGCGCCGTATACCCAGCGCGGCCCAAGGCGGTCGAAGAGCAATCCCACCAGCGGCGCGGTAAAGCCGTTGACCAGCAGGTAGAGCGAATAGACGCCGGTCAGTTGCGAGCGCGTCCAGCCGAACTCGCGCTCCAGGGGCAGGAGGAACACCGCGTAGGTGTCGGCCAGGCCGCGGCCGAACATGTTGAAGAGGAAGCAAACCGCAAGTACTGCTACTGCGGGATTCAATTCACTCCCGTCTTATCCAGGCCGAAGACCTGGCGCAGGTACGCCAGATAGCCAGGGTCCTTGCTCACGGTCTTGCCAGGCGCGTCGGAAACCTTGGCTACCGGCTGGCCGTTGCACTCGGTCATCTTCACCACGATGTTGATCGGCTCGCAGCCCAGGTCGTTGGTCAGGTTGGTGCCGATGCCGAACGAAGTAAGCGCGCGGCCCTGAAACCGGCGCGCAATGTCGATGGCAAGCGGAAAAGACAGCTGATCGGAAAAAATCAGCGTCTTGGCGCGCGGGTCGACGCGATTTCTGCGGTAGTGCTCGATGAGGCGCTCTCCCCACGCGAAGGGATCGCCCGAGTCGTGGCGCGCGCCGTCGAAGAGCTTGCAGAAGTACATATCGAAATCACGCAGAAATGCATCTGTCCCATACGTGTCGGCGATCGCGATGCCGAGGTCGCCGCGATACTCCTTGGCCCAGACATCGAAGGCGTACACCTGCGAGTCGCGCAGCCTGGGCCCGAGCGCCTGGCAGGCCTGCATGTACTCGTGCGCCATGGTGCCGAGCGGGGTCACGCCGTGCTTCATCGCCAGCCAGACGTTCGAGGTGCCGGCGAAGCGTTCCGTCATGTCGCGCTTGAGCGTGGCGATGATCTCGTCGTGCCAGTCGCGCGAAAAGCGCCGGCGGGTGCCGAAGTCGGAGATCTTGAACAGCAGCTCGGGCTCCAACCGGCGCACCAGTTCGACCTTCGCCGCCAGGCGCCGGCGTCCCTCGGCAAGGTCGGGCCCCGGCTGGGTGCGCCGGAAGTACACCTCCGAGACGATCGCCAGCACCGGAATTTCATACAGGATCGTATGCAGCCAGGGACCGCGGATGGAAATGTCCAGCCCCGGCGCATCCCGGGAGTTCTCGACGCGGATGTATTTCTCGTTGAAATGGAACAGGCCGAGAAAGTCGACGAAGTCCGATTTCATGAAGCGCAGGCTGCGCAGATAGCGCAATTCGTCGTCGCGGAAGCGCAGCCGGCACAGCTCCGCGATGCCGGCGCGGATCTCCTCGCCGTGCGGGGCGAGGTCCACGCCCTCGGTACGGCACTTGAAAACGTACTCGACCTGCGCACCTGGAAAATGGTGCAGCACCACCTGCATCATCGTGAACTTGTACAGGTCGGTGTCGAGCAGCGACTCGATGATCATGCAGCGATTCTACCTGCCCGCAGCGACGCGCCTGCGTTTGCGATAATCCCGCCATGTGCGGCCGCTACTCACTGCATTCCAATCCGGACGTGATCGCCCTGATGTTCGGGCTGTCGCAGATTCCCGCGCAGCAACCGCGCTACAACATCGCGCCCGCCTCGCGGGTTCTCATCATCCGCCACGGCGAGGCGGCCGCATTGGCGTTGCACGTCCGCTGGGGCCTGGTACCGCGCTGGGCCAAGGATCCCTCGATCGGCGCGAAAATGAATAACGCGCGCGCCGAAACCGTGGCTGAGAAGCCTTCGTTCCGCGAGGCCTACCGCAAGCGCCGTTGCCTGATTCCCGCCAACGGCTTCTACGAATGGAAGCTGGAAAGCGGCCTGAAGCAGCCGTATTACATCTATCCGAGCGGCGGCGCGTTGTTCGCCTTCGCCGGCCTCTGGGAACAATGGCAGGACCTGCAGACCTGCGCCATCATCACCACCGCAGCGAACGAAAAAATGGCCGCGGTGCACGAACGCATGCCGGTCATCGTTTCGCCGGCCGAATATTCCCTCTGGCTCTCCGGCGGAGACATTGCCCTGCGACCCTGCCCGGCGACCGCCATTGACATCCGCCGCGTCGGCCGCGCCGTGAACAACGCGCGCAACGACGTGCCCGAGTTGCTCGATCCCGAACCCGGCGCAGGCAGCAAGCGCTGATTTGCCTCCCGCGGCGGTACTGGATATAATGCCAGCACTGCACAAGGGCACAGTAGCCGGGAGCTGGCAATGAGCGAACCGCTGACCGAGCGTCAGGCCGAGATTCTTCGGCTGATCAAGGACCTGACCGAAGTATCCGGCTTCCCGCCGACGCGCGCCGAGATCGCCGAACGCATGGGCTTTCGCTCGGTGAACGCAGCCGAGCAGCATCTGCGGGCGCTCGAGCGCAAGGGCGCGCTCGACATCTCTTCGGGCTCCTCGCGCGGCATCAAGATCCGCGATCGCAGCGGCTCGCGCCACGGCAGGCTGCTGGAGCTGCCGGTGATCGGCCGCGTCGCGGCCGGCAGCCCGATTCTCGCCGAGGAGCACGTCACGGCGCGCTACCAGATGGATCCGAACCTGTTCACGCCCCGCGCCGACTACCTGCTGCGCGTGCGCGGCCTGTCGATGCGCGATGCAGGAATCCTCGATGGCGACCTGCTGGCCGTGCACCGCACGCAGGAAGCGCACAGCGGCCAGGTCGTGGTGGCGCGGCTTGGCGACGAGGTGACGGTGAAGCGCCTGAGGCGCAAAGGCAACTCGGTCCAGCTCCTGCCCGAGAATCCGGATTTCGAACCGATCGAGCTCGACCTGCGCCGCGACGAGATGGCGATCGAGGGGATCGCGGTCGGCGTGATCCGCAGCGGCAAAAGTCTGTAAGAACGCCTGCGCCGGGCCGCAGCTACGGCGCCGGCCGTACTCTCGCGCCTATAATCCGGGACTGGTTTACCCGTTCCGATGACGCCCATTGACTCCGCAACGAACCCGCACAAGGCGTCCGCAGGGATCAGCCTTGCCGATTCGGCGGATCCGCGCCGCGTGCTCGCCGATCGCGTCGAGCAGATCTACAGCCAGATGCCGATCGGCATCGCCGGCAGCTTCGTCATCAGCGTTGTCGCCGCAATCGAGTTGCGCCAGGGCCGTTTCGTCGAGATCGTCATTTTCTGGGCAGGACTGGTGGTGCTGCTCACCGCCGCAACCCTGGGCCTGTACTGGAGTTACCGCAGGAGCACCACCAAGGCCTCCGAGGCTGCGCAGTGGCTGCGCTGGCTGGCGATCAGCGCGCTTGCCACCGGCGCTACCTGGGGATTCGCCGCCGCGGTGTTTTTCCCGTCGCACGCCGATGAGCAGCAGGTCTTCCTCGCCTTCCTCCTCGCCGGCGTGGTGGCAGGCGGCGTGCCGATGTACGCGGTTTCCTGGCCCGTCTACGCCCTGTACGCGGCCGGCATCATTTTCCCGTTCACCTACGTGCTGGCCACGTTCGGCAACAAGCTGTTTGCCGAGATCGCGCTGCTGATTCCGGCCTTCTACGCCCTCAATGTCGCGATCGCCTACCGTCTCAACCAGGTTTTCGATTCGGGCTATCGACTGCGCCACGCCTACGGCAAGCTGACGGAAGACTACACGGCCCTCAACCAGCGGGTAGAGCAGCAGCTCGACGAACTGTTGCAGGCGCAACGCGAAGTCGAAGCTTCCGGCCGAAAACTCGCGTTGTTCGCCGAACGCTCGCCGATTGCGGTACTGCAGATGGATCACAACGCCACGATTCTTGAATTGAATCCCGCGGCCGAAAACCTGTTCGGCTATGCCGCCGTGGAACTGGTGGGCCGAAACGCCATCCGTACGCTGTTTTCATCCGCAAATCCGGTTCTGGGCGGCGCTGCGTGGCAATCGTTCATCGAAACCGCCAAACCGCTTTCCCTGCCGCCGGCCGGATGCGTGCGGCGAGACGGCATCGAGGTATCCTGCGAATTCACCCTTACGCCCTTGGTAAACGAGGATGGCGATCTGCTATCGGTGATCGCGCAAGTGCGCGACGTGACGCAGGTCCTCGAGGCAGACCGCCTGAAGAAGGAATTTACATCGACGTTGAGCCACGAGCTGCGCACCCCCTTGACCTCGATCATCGGCTCGCTGCAGCTGGTCAATTCCGGCGTGATGGGCGAGATGGACAAGGACATCGTCGAACTCACCGAGGTGGCGGAGCGCAACGCCCAGCGCCTGCTTGACCTGATCAACGATATTCTCGACATTGAAAAAATAGAATCCGGCAAGTTTGTCCTTTTCCCGGAGGACATCGAACTCGATACGCTCGTGCGCGAATCGCTGTTGCTCAACCGCAGTTTCGCGGATCGCTTCAAGGTGCGCCTGGAAGCGAGCGGCGGTCTGCCCGGTCTGGAGGTGAAGGCGGATCGCAAGCGCCTGCTGCAGGTGCTCACCAATCTCCTTTCCAACGCCGCCAAATTTTCCAATGAAGGCGGCGCCGTCGAGGTATTCATGTCCGTGACCGACGCAATGGTACGCGTCGACATCGCCGATCGGGGCACGGGCATCCCGGAGAATTTCCGCGATCGCATCTTCGGCCGCTTCGCGCAGGCGGATTCGGCGCTTACGCGCCAGAAGGGCGGCACCGGCCTCGGACTGGCGATCTGCAAGCGGCTGATCGAGGCGATGAACGGCCGCATCGGGTTCGAGGACCGGGAGGGCGGCGGCACGCTGTTCTATTTTGAGATGCCCGTGGCGAAGGCTTTTGCGCAAGCCGACAAATGAGGAACCAATGCCCCAGCAGCCGTTGAACAGAATCTGCTACGTGGAGGATGACGAGGATATCCGGCGCGTGGTGCGCATGTCGCTGGAGCGGATCGGCAAGATGACCGTCGAGGTCGTCGCAGACTCAACCCGCGCGGTCGAGGCGATGGTCGCGTTCAAGCCAGACCTGGTGATGCTCGACTGGATGATGCCGGTGATGGACGGCCCGGCGGTATTCCGCAAGATGCGCGAGCAGACCGAAACAATGCATATCCCCGTGGTCTTCATTACCGCCAAGGCCTCACAGACCGAACTGGACGAACTGCGGAACATGGGCGCAGCGGGCGTAATCTCGAAGCCATTCTCGCCCAAGGCCCTGCCGGATCAACTGCGCAGCATTTGGCACAGCCTGCCGTAATCGGACCATGCGCCGGATCGCTGCTAGGCCATCATGATCTCCTTGGCGGTGACCCCGGCCTTGCCGTATTCCAGCGTTCGGCGCACGCGATAGGGCTCGCCGCCGGTCTTCGGCATTTTCGCAAGATCAAGTAGCTTCTGCGGCCTGAGCAGTTGCCCCTGTGCATCGCGCACCACCATGACCCTGGGCAGCAGTCGCTTGAGCTGATTCTGCGAAATGACAATGCCAGTTTCGCCGCTGTTCAATTCGACCACGCTGCCTACCGGGAAAAATCCTATGCAGCGGACGAACTGCTCGATCAGCCCCGGATGAAACGTTTTGTCACGCTGGGCGTGCAGTAGATTGAGGGCGTTGGAGGGCGACATCGGCTCGGCGTACGGACGCTTGGTGGTCAGAGCGTCGAATACATCCACGATTCCAGCGATCGCGCCAAGCACCCCGAGTGCTTCTCCTTTCTTGCCATGCGGGTATCCGCTGCCGTCTCGCCGTTCGTGGTGCAATGCGGCGATTTCAGCGATCTCCGGCGACAGTCCCGGCGTGCTGCGCAGTTGCTCCGTTGTCAGCCCGACATGAGAACGCACCAGCTCCAATTCCGGGCCGCTCAAGCGTGACTCTTTCTCGCGAATCTCCTGCGGCACCTTCAGCATGCCAACGTCCTGCAGCAGTCCCACCATTCCGGCGCGCTCGACCGTTTCCGCGTCCATGCCCAGGAAGCGCGCGAAGGCGATCATGTAAATCGAGACGTTCAGCGCCCGGCCCGATCACGATTTCATTTGGTTCGGCGCGCTGCATGAGGCGCGCAGCGACGTTCACCGGATCGCCGATGATGGTGTAGCTCATGAAGCTGGGCGCGCCGACATTGCCGACCACGACTTCTCCGGCTTCGATGCCGACGCCGATCCCGGTGGCGAGGCCGTGCTCGGCGCGCCAGCGCGCCGCGACCGGCGCGAAGCGCTGGATCATGGCGCGGGCGGTCGCTACCGCACGCCCGGTGGCGTCTGCCTGGGGTACCGGCACGTTGAACCCGACCAGCATGCTGTCGCCTGCCATGCTGAATACCGTACCTTCGTTGTCGTGCGCGGCAGAGGTCAGCTCGGTGAAGTACTCGTTGAGCATCGGCACGATGCTCGACACCGGCACGGTTTCCGATAGCCGCGTGAATCCGCGCAGGTCGGCGAACAGCGCCACCACCGCGGCGCGGTTCGAGAGGTTGCGGAACACCTCCTCGCTGCCGCGCGATTCGCGCAGCACGCGCTCGGCGAGGCGCGGCGAGATGTAGCGCGCGAAGGCCTTGCGGATCTCGTCTTTCCTCTGCACCTCGGCCGCGAGGCGCCGGCCTTCGAGTTCCTTGCGAATTTCATGCAGGCGTCGCAGCGTCTTGACGCGCGCGATCAGTTCCTCGCGGCGCACCGGCTTGGAGAGAAAGTCGTCGGCCCCCGCCTCGATGCCGCGCACGCGGCTTTCGTGGTCTTCGAGCGCGGTCACCAGCACCACCGGCAGCAGCGCGGTGGCTTCCTGGCTTTTCAGCCGGCGGCAGATGTCGAAGCCGCTCGGCCCGGGCATCTGCACGTCCATCAGCACCAGGTCAGGCTGCAGCACAGCGATCCTCGCCAGCGCGGCGGGGCCGTCGGCGGCGGTGTCCGCCTGCAAGCCCTGCTGTACGAGCAGACGGGCGAGAAAGCCCGCCATGTCCGGATCGTCATCGACCACCAGGACGCGGAACGCTGTCTGGGCGGCCTGCCCGGAGGCAAGGTCACTCATAGACGATCTTTACGCGTGCCAGGTAGTCGGTGTATTCCGCAATGCCTGCTTCGAGGGCCGCGCGGTCGGTGGCCTTGGCGCCGTCTTCGACCTTTTTGCCAAGCACCGACACCAGCTCGAAGCCGTAGGAGTTACCCACGCCCTTCATGCGGTGGCCGAGCTGGCGGAGCTGTTCCATGTCGCCGGCGGCGAGCGCCGCGCGCAGCGTTTCGAGCTCCTTGTGGCGGTTCTTCATGAACGTCGGGATCAAGTCCTCGAGGTCCTTGGCAACGGTAACGGGAATTGGCTGATCGCTCATCCGACGATTATAAAGTGTTGACGCAAAAGACGCTTTCCGCGTCTTTGTGAAAGTCAGTGAAAGTCGCGGGAACGCACGCGCAGCGCGCCTTGCGCCTGCCCTCGCAGCTGTCCGAGCAGCCGGCTGTGGTCCTCCAGCCGCCGGGCGAGCAGGTGCACCACCAGGCCCTCGCGCTGGATCACGCCCTCGGCGGCGAGCAGGCGCGCGCCCAGCAGTTCCCTGCGCTGGCGCTCCAGCAGATCGCGCCAGACCACCACGTTGACGCAGCCGCTCTCATCTTCCAGCGTGACGAACACCACTCCGCTCGCGGTGTCCGGCCGCTGCCGGCAGGTGACCAGCCCCGCGGCGCGCACGAAGCTGCCGTGGCGAAGCATGGAGAGGTTTTCTGCTTTTACTATTTTGAGCTTTTCCAGATCGTTCCTTAAAAGAGCGAGCGGGTGCCGCCCAAGGGTGAAACCCAGGCTCTGGTAATCGGCGACGATTTCTTCGCCTTCTCCGGGAGGTTCGAGCAGGATCTGGTCTTGGCTGCCCACAGCCGAAGGCAGGAAAGCGCTTTTCTTCTCCACCCCGGAGGCAGCCCAGTGCGCGCTGCGCCGATGCCCGGCGAGGCTGTGCAGGGCGCCTGCCGCCGCGAGGCAGTTCAGGTCCTTGCGGTTCAGTCCGGCGCGATGCGCCAGATCCTCCACCGATGCATGCGGCCGGCTTGCGACGATCCGTGTTCCCGCGGCTCGGGCAAGGCCACCCACCATGCGCAAACCCAAGCGAACGGCGCCGTCCTCGATGCTGCAGTCCCACGGGCTGAGCGCGGCGTCCGCCGGCCGCAACTCCACGCCGTGCCGGCGCGCGTCCTGGATCAGCTGCGAGGGACCGTAGAAACCCATCGGCTGGCTGTTGAGGATCGCGGCGAGGAACGCCGCCGGGTGGTGGCACTTGAGCCAGGCCGAGAAGTACACGAGCAGCGCGAAGCTCGCCGAATGCGACTCGGGAAAACCATAGTCGCCGAAGCCCAGGATCTGGCGGTAGATCGAATCGGCGAAGCCCGGCGTGTAGCCGTTGCCCTGCATGCCGCGCTTCAATTTTTCCTCGAACGGCTCGAGGCCGCCTTTCTTCTTCCATGCCGCCATCGCGCGGCGCAACTGGTCCGCCTCGCCGGGCGAAAAACCGGCCGCGACGATCGCCAGCTGCATCACCTGCTCCTGGAAGATCGGGATGCCGAGCGTGCGCTCGAGCACCGCCTGTACTGCCCTGCTCGGGTAGTTGACCGGCTCCAACCCCTGCCGGCGCCGCAGGTAGGGATGCACCATGCCGCCCTGGATCGGCCCCGGGCGCACGATCGCCACCTCGATCACCAGGTCGTAGAACTTCGCCGGCTTCAGGCGCGGCAGCATCGACATCTGCGCGCGCGACTCGATCTGGAACACGCCAACGGTATCGGCCTGCTGGATCATGGCGTAAACCGCGGGGTCCTCGCGGGGAATGTCGCTCAGTTGGAATGATTTGTTCTTTTCTTCAGAAATAAAGCACAAAGCACGGCGAATAGCGGTCAACATTCCGAGCGCAAGCACGTCCACCTTGAGCAAGCCGAGCGCTTCGAGGTCGTCCTTGTCCCACTGGATCACGGTGCGCCCGGGCATCGCCGCGTTCTCCACCGGCACCAGCTCGGCGAGCGGTCCGCGCGAAATGACGAAGCCGCCGACATGCTGCGACAGGTGGCGCGGAAAGCCGCTCAGCTCGCCGGCGAGCTCGAGCAACTGCGGAGATTCGGGTTCGACTGCAAGCGCCCCGCACAGGTCGCGCAGGACGCTTTTGTCCCGATAGCAGATCACGGTCGCCGCCAGCGCAGCGCGCTCGCGGCCGTATTTCCCGTAGATGTACTGGATCACCTCTTCGCGCCGCTCGTGCTCGAAATCGACGTCGATGTCGGGCGGCTCGTTCCTCTCCTTCGACATGAAGCGCTCGAACAGGGCGTTGCCGTTCTCCGGATCCACTTCGGTGATCCTCAGGCAGTAGCAGACCGCCGAGTTCGCCGCCGAGCCCCTGCCCTGGCACAGGATGTCGCGTGTGCGGGCGAACTTCACGACGTCGTGCACCGTGAGGAAGAAGGCTTCGTAGCCGAGGTCCGCGATCAGCGCCAGTTCGCGCTCGACCAGCGCGCGCACGGACGCCGGCGCGCCGGCGGGAAAACGCCATGCCATGCCCTCCAGCGCCAGGTGCCGCAGCCAGGAGGCCGGCGTCTCGCCCGTGGGCACCAGCTCGGCGGGATACTCATAGCGCAACTCGTCGAGGGAGAACTGGCAGCGGTCTGCTATCTTGATAGTTTCTTCAATTAAATCATAAGGATATATCTTAGAAAGCTGCGCACGCAGGCGCAGGTGCCGCTCGCCGTTCGGATACAGCGCCTCGCCGCACTCGCGCACCGGTTTGCCCAGGCGGATGGCGGTAAGCGTGTCCTGCAGGCGCCGGCGCGAGCGCAGGTGCATGTGCACGTCGCCCGCGGCCACCAGCGGCAGGCCCGAATGCCGCGCAATGGCTTCTGCTTTCTTCAGCTTCTGGAAATCATTCGGACCGTGGTGCAATTCCACCGCCAGCCAGCCGCACTGCGGGAAACGCTCGCGGACCCAGAGTGCCTGTTCAGGTGAAGGTTCGTCTCCGGGGATCCAGAGCGCGAGCAGGCCCTGTTGCAGATGCGCTTCCAGATCTCCCCGGCAAAGTGCATACGCGCCCTTCTTCGCGCGCCTGCGCCCCGCGGTAATCAGCGCTGCGAGCCCGCCGTAGGCCTTGCGGTCGGGCGCCAGCAGCACCAGCTTGAGACCGTCCCCGAAGCGGAATTCGGCGCCGACGATGAGTTTGAAGTTTTTGCCCTTTGCCGCGACATGCGCCCGCACGATCCCCGCCAGCGAGCATTCGTCGGTGATGGCGAGCGCCGCATAGCCCAGCTCGGCCGCGCGAGCGACCAGTTCCTCCGCGTGCGAGGCGCCGCGCAGGAAGCTGAAATTCGACAGGCAGTGCAGCTCGGCGTAGTCGGGAAGGACAGCCATCTTCAATTCAATGAGAAAATCTTCCAGCAGACCCCCAATGACCTCCCCGACCCCCAGCGGCGATCCGGTCCAGGCCCAGTACGAGCAGTGGGTCTATCCCGAGCCTATTCGCGACCTGTCCGACCCGCAGGTGCGCAGGGTTCGCGATGCGGGAGATCCCGACGTGCTGGGTCATGCCTATTGGCCGGACCGCCCGCCGCGCCGGGGCCTGCACATCCTCATTGCCGGCTGCGGCTCCAACGCCGCGGCGCGCTATGCGTTCCATCACCCCGAGGCAACGGTGATCGGCGTGGATCTCAGCGAAGCCAGCCTGGCGCACGAGAGGCGCCTCAAGGAGCAGCACCGGCTCGACAACCTGACGCTGCACAAAGGACGGATAGAGGACATCGAGCGGCTCGGCTTGAGCTTCGACCTGGTCGACTCCACCGGCGTGCTGCATCACCTGCCCGAGCCGGAACGCGGCATCCAGGCCCTCGCAAAAGTGCTGCGGCCCGACGGCGCCATGTTCGTGATGCTCTATGGGGCTTACGGGCGCACCGGCGTCTACATGCTGCAGCGGCTGTTCCGGATGCTGGGCGTCGGACAATCGCCGGCCGATGTCGCTTTCGTGAAGCAGGTGCTGGGTGCTCTCAAGATGGATCATCCAGCGCGCGCTTACATTGAGAGCGCGAAGGACATCCACTTCGATGCCGGGATCGTGGATACCTTCCTGCACCCGCAGGACCGCGCCTACACGGTGGCGGGCTGCATCGACCTGCTTGACCGGGCCGGTCTGGTGCTGCAGGGCTGGCTGGACAACTGCTACTACTACCCTGAATGGCAGATGGCACGCGATCATCCGCTGTTCGAGCGCCTGTCCCGCCTGCCCGACCCGCAGTTGTGGCAGGCGATGGAACTGTTTCACGGAAGAATCTCGGTCCACAGCTTTTTTGCCTGTCACCGGACGCGGGATCCCGCGAGCTACCGCATCGACTTCGCGCGGCCCGACTTCATGGCGATGGCGCCGATGCGGCGCATGGGTCTCGTCTGCTTCACGGGGACGGACGGCACCGTGGCGCTGGAGCGGGCGCCATTCCCGAAAATCACCCTGCGCGATTCGCACGCGGCAATCTTCCGGCAGGTGGACGATCGCAAGACGGTGGGCGAATGCTTCCGCGCCTCCGGGGTGCATGCCGAGTCGGAAGAAATCGCCGCCTCGTTCTGCCGCGGGATGTTCCGCGACCTCTGGCGCTTGGGCTGCGTGGACCTGCTGTTCCCCTCGGCGCTGGCGCGCTGAAGCGTTCCGGCGCTCAGGCAAAGAGCCCATGCAGGAACCAGTTCCCTTCCCGCTCGCGGTAGACCCAGGCGAGTGAAGCTCCGCTGCGGGCGATGAAGTAATCGCGCCGCGCCTCGGCGCCGTCCCACCAGCCCGACTCGATGCGCTCGGGCCCCGCCAGCAGCGTGAACTCGCCTTCTGCGAGGCGGCGCGGCGATTCGAGCAGCCATAAAGGGCGCGGAGCGAATGTTTCGCTTTGCTTT
This sequence comes from Nitrosomonadales bacterium, assembly GCA_005240145.1. Classification (GTDB taxonomy): domain Bacteria; phylum Pseudomonadota; class Gammaproteobacteria; order Burkholderiales; family SG8-39; genus RBG-16-66-20. The sequence continues at coordinate 24,681 of SBAS01000001.1, forward strand.
TGTGTTCTATTCGAATTGTTGCTTTCAAATCCGGCATGACGGAAGGCGCGTTCCGGCCGGTGATCAGGATGCGTCTCCAGGCCGTGCACCGCCTCGCTGCCCAGGCGTGCCTGCAGGCGCTCGACCAGCCGCAGCCACTCTTCTGCGCCGGTATGCCGGTCGTCGAAAAAGTTTTTATTCTGTCCCGGAATATTTTCCAAATCCCCGGCGTCAAGCCCGATCGCCTCGACCGGCGACCTGAGCGTCAGTGCACCCAGGCGCTCGCGCAGCAGGCGCGCGAAATGCTCCGCGCTGCGCCCGGGCGCGGCGAACCCCACCTGCAGCACCGTCGCCGGCGGGCCGTCGTGAACCAGCTCGAGTGAGAAAGCGCGCACCCCGGCATGGCGCGCGGCGAGGAAACCTTCCATCTGCGTGAGCAACCGCCGGGCGGCGAACAGCGCGTGTTCCGCCTGCAGCACGGGCGCGGGCAATTCGAGCCGCGCCGCAAACCGCGCCGGCGGGGCGAAGAACTCGCGCGCCTCGGGCGCCTTGCCGCCGGCCTGGTCGATCTCCTCGAGCAAGTCCTGGCCGAAGCGCCGCGCCACGCCTTCGCGCGGCAGGCGCAGCAAAGCGCCGATGGTCCCGATGCCGAGTTTCCCGAGCAGTTCGAGCGCTTCCGGGGCGAGGCCGGTGACGGCGACCGGCAAGGCCTCCAGCCTGCCGCCGCGCGCCGCGCTGTGGCTGGCGCGCGCCGTGGGCGCAAAAGCGAATGCGGCCTTGAAACCGAGATCTGTCAGACCTTGTTGGAGCTTTGCCTTCAGAGGTTCGAAGCCCCCAAAGAAACGAAGGCTCCCCTCCACTTCCGCCGCAATGCCTTGCGGCGGTTCGAGCGAGACGCGCGGCGTGAACTGGCAGGCCCAGGCGGCTACCGCCGCCAGCGCTTCCCGCTCAGGTTCAGGCAGCGCATGCCCGCGCGACAACGCCTGGCGCCGGAATTGCGGGAAATGGAGTGCGACCCACAGCACGTGGAGGTCTTTCAAAAGCGGGCCTGTCGATGGCAATCGGCAACGGCGCTTCGATCGGCGCGCCGCGCCGTTTGAGGATGCTTACTGCGAGCCGCCCTTCGTTGGGTTCCAGCATCAGCCGCAGCACCGCGGGCGAGGATTCGCAAGCCGCTTCAGGAGGCCGGAAGGCGAGCGCGAAGCCCGGGCCGGCCTGTGCCGCCACGGCCAGCCGCCGCAGCTCCGGATAACCCGCCCGCGGCAGCCACAGCAGCAAGGCATGGAAACTGCCCGCCCGCAGCGCCTGCTCCGCCGCCCACAGCGCGTCGCGCCTCCCGGGAGCACGGATCACCGTCAGCAGGTTCAGGCGCACGCCTGCGGCCCGCAGGGCGGGGGCATAAGGCAGGTGCGGCGGGGCCAGCCAGGCGACCCTATGCCCCGCCCCCGTCAGCGCCGCAAGGGCCGGCAGCACGATCTGCAGCTCACCGATGCCCTCGGTGTGGCACAGGACCTCGGCCAGCCCGCCCACCGGCCAGCCCCCGCCGGGCAGCTCGGCATCGAGCCCGGCATAGCCGGTCGGGATGACCGGGGCGGCCGGAATAGCCGCTGTTACGGGGGCGGCTCCGCCGCGCCAGACGGCTTGCCGCTGGAGAAGATCTGCAAGGATCACCATGGATACTGTATTTTTATACAGTATCAGGGCATTTGGCAAGCCCCTCGTGAAGTCGGGCTACCCGCCGCTGCGCAGGCGCTTTACCTGGGCCATGTAGGTGCCCATGAACTCCTGTATTTATGTCAGTCAGGCTGAGAGAGTTGGGGGCGGTTGCCACGGCGGTCACCCCACTCTGGAAATCATTGGCCTGGGTGAGGGTGATCGAGCCCGTGCCCGCCTGCAGGTTCGCCGTCCCCGTGACAGTGATCGGCCCGGTCTGGGTGATATTGGAGTTGCCGCTGGTGGCCGAAAGCGCACCGGTGACGGTGCCGGCACCGAGATTGAGCGCGCCAGTCGTATTCACCGTCAGATTGCCCGTCGACAGGGTGCCCAACGTAAGCGCATTCGCGTCCGTGATCGACACCGCGTTCGCACCCGTGTTGGTCAAGCTCACCGCGCCCGTGAAATCATTCGCCTGCGTCAGCGTGATCAGCCCGGCGCCGGTCGCGAAGCTCGCCGCACCGGCCGAGGCCGCCTGCGTGATCGCACCGGTCTGCGTGATGCTGTTCGCCCCCGTCGCCGTCACCGTCAGCGTGCCGCTGCCCACGCTCGAAGTGCCCAATACGATCGCGTTGGCATCGGTCA
>SBAS01000116.1 GCA_005240145.1 Nitrosomonadales bacterium
CTTCTGCAGTTCGCCCAAATCGGACTTGCGCGTCACGGGCAGCCTGGCGAGCGCCTTGCGAGAATTCACCTTGGCGGCGTCAACGCCGGCGAGGATGCGGGCAAATCCCGGGGCCTTTTTCTTCGCGTGCGCAATTTGCGCCGGCAGCGCGGCCATCAGCGCCGCTTCGCGGGCCTTGGGCGAGCGTTTCTCGACTTTGTCGTAGCGATTCGCGGCTGAATTCTTTAGTTGCATGGCGGGCATTGTATCGGCATCATGGGCGACGAGTTTCTGGGGGGAGACTTCGATTGGCTGCTGGCCAGGTACAGCTTCGCGTCGAGCGCGTCGCCAAGCAGTTTGGCGGGGTAACGGCTGTCGACGAGGTCAGCCTCGAAGTGCGCGAGGGCGAAATCCTTTCGGTGATCGGACCTAACGGCGCCGGCAAGACTTCGCTCCTCAACATGGTCAGCGGCTTCTACAAGCCCGACCGCGGCCACATCCTCTTCGAGGGCGAGGATATTACCAACCTCCCGCCCAGCCGCATTGCCGAGCTCGGCGTCGCGCGCACTTTCCAGAACATCGCGCTCTTCAAGGGCATGACGGTGCTCGACAACCTGATGCTCGGCCGGCACGTGCGCATGAAGGCGGGCGTGTTCGCCTCCTTCGTCTACTGGGGCTTCGCGCAGAAGGAGGAAATCGCGCATCGTGAAAAGGTCGAAGACCTGCTCGAGTTCCTCAAGCTCGAGGACCTGCGAAAAATGCCCACCGGCGCGCTTTCCTACGGCTTGCAGAAGCGCGTCGAACTGGGCCGCGCGCTCGCCCTGGAGCCCAAGGTGCTGTTGCTCGATGAACCGATGGGCGGCATGAATCAGGAGGAGAAGGAGGACATGGCGCGCTACGTGCTCGATGTCAACGAGGAGCGCGGCACCACGGTCATTCTCATCGAGCACGACATGGGCGTGGTGATGGACATCTCCAGGCGCGTGGTGGTGCTCGATCGCGGCCGTGCCATTGCCGAGGGCGACCCGAAGTCCGTGCAGGGGAATCCCGCGGTGATCCGCGCCTACCTCGGCACCAAGGCGTCCGGGAAGAAAGCGGCATGATTCGCACCGACCTGCCGGCGGAGGCCACCATCCCGCGCCTGCTCATGCGCAACGCGCAGGAGCGCCCCGGCGCAGCTGCGATGCGCGAGAAGTCGATGGGTATCTGGCGTACGCTCACCTGGTCGGGCTATTACGCAATGGTGAGTGACTTCGCGCTCGGCCTGGCCGCAATCGGCTTCAAGCGCGGCGACGTGCTGGCGGTGATCGGCGACAACCGCCCGCGGCTCTATGCGGCGCAGATCGCGGCGCAGTGCCTCGGCGCAACGCCGGCGCCGCTCTACCAGGACGCGGCGGCCGAGGAACTCGTCTACGTGCTCGAACACGCCGAAGCGAGCGTGGTCGTGGCCGAAGACCAGGAGCAGGCGGACAAGATCCTATCCATCCGGGCGCAGCTGCCGAAACTGCGCCTGGTGGTCTACGAGGACGCGCGCGGCATGTTCCATTACCGCGACGAGGCGCTGCGTTCCTTCGAATCCGTGGCGGCAATGGGCCGCGAATTCGGTGCGAAGCATCCGGGCTACGTCGAAGCCGAGATCGCGAAGGGCAAGGCCGGGGACGTGGCGCTGCTTTGCTACACCTCCGGCACCACGGGCAAGCCCAAGGGGGCGATGCTTTCGCACCGGAATCTCATCGCCAGCGCCGCCGCGTTCCTCGCCCAGACCGACCTCGAAGCAGGCGACGACTGGCTCGCCTACCTGCCGATGGCGTGGATCGGCGACGCGCTCTACACGCTGGTGCTGCAGATGATCGTGGGTTTCGCCTGCAACTGCCCCGAGAGCCCGGAGACGGTGCAGCGCGACCTGCGCGAGCTCGGTCCCAGCGCTTTCCTCGCCGCGCCGCGCATCTGGGAGAACCTGCTCACGCAGATTCAGGTAAGGGCCTCCGACGCTTCCTGGCTGAAACGCAATACCTTCGAGTATTTCCGCGACAAGGCGATCGAAGGCGAACTCTTGCGCACGGCGGGCAAGCCCGTGCCGGCCGGCCTGCGTGCGATCCTTGCCTTTGGCGAATTCCTCGTCTACGGGCCGGTGCGCGACCAGATCGGCCTGCGCCGCGCGCGCTGGTGCCTGACCGGCGGGGCGCCGCTAGGGGCCGACACCTTCCGTTTTTTCCGCGCCTTCGGCGTGAATCTCAAACAGGTCTACGGTTCCACCGAAATGAGCGCGTTCGTCTCCGTGCAGTCCGACGACGCGGCCGATCCCAATACGGTCGGCCCGCCTGCGCCTGGGATCGAGGTGCGCATCGCGGAAAACGGCGAAGTGCTGGTGCGCGGCGAAAACATTTTCCGCGGCTACCACAAGCAGCAGGAAGCCACGCGCGAGGCAATCGACGATCAGGGCTGGTTCCACACCGGCGATGCGGGCTTCATCGACCCGCAGGGACACCTCGCGATCATCGACCGCGCCAAGGACGTCGGCAAGCTCGGCGCCGGGCCGCATGCGGGAACGCCCTTCGCGCCGCAGTTCATCGAGAACAAGCTGAAATTCAGCCCCTACATCGGCGAGGCGATCGCCTTCGGCCACGACCGGGCGCAGGTCACGGCGATGATCGCGATCGCGCTTGCGCCGGTGGGCAACTGGGCCGAGCGCCAGGGGCTCGCCTACGGCGGCTACCAAGACCTGACGCAGAAACCCGAGGTGCGCAAACTGATCCGCGCCGAGATCGAAAAGTGCAACCAGGGCCTGCTCGAATCCACACGCGTACGGCGCTTCCTGCTGCTCGCCAAGGATTTCGACGCCGACGACGCCGAAATCACGCGCACCAGGAAACTGCGCCGGCGCGTCATCGCGGAGAAGTACGCCGCGGTGATCGAGGCGCTCTACGACGGCGCCACCGAGACCGAGATCGCCACCGAAGTCACCTACGAGGACGGCCAGCGCGCGACCGTGCGGGCGAGGGTCGCCATCGAGGACATCCATGTTTGACTGGGGATTCACGCTGGCCCTGGTCACCAACGGCGTGTTGATCGGCCTGATGTATTCGCTCATCGCGCTGGGTTTCGTGCTGGTCTACAAGGCCACCGACGCCATCAACTTTGCCCAGGGCGAGTTCGTCATGCTCGCCGGCTTCATCATTACGGGGATGTTGCTGCTTGCCGGAGCGCCTTTCTGGCTGAGCGTTCCGGTCGCCGTGCTCGGCATGGTGGCGTTCGGCTTCGGCCTCGAGCGCGTGGTGCTGCGCCCGCTCATCGGCCGGCCGATCATCGCGGTGATCATGGCGACGATAGGGCTCGCCACCGTGCTGCGCGGCGCGGCGCCGCTGTTTTTCGGCGCCGAAACGCAGGCCCTGCCGCTGCCGATCCCGGACGAGCCGATCGTGCTCGGCCCCTTCAGCCTGCCGCCGGGGCAAGTCGTCGGCGCGCTGTTGAGCCTCGGCTTTCTCGCCGCCTTCAGCTGGTTTTTCCTGAAGAGCCGGATGGGCGTGGCGATGCGCGCGGTGGCCGACAACCAGCAGGTGGCGATGGCGATGGGGATCAACGTCGAGCGCTACTTCGCCATCGCCTGGGGCATGGCGGGCATTGTCGCGGCGCTGGGCGGCCTGGCCTGGGGCGCGCTGCTCGGGGTTGACGTGCACCTCGCGCTGGTCGGGCTGAAAGTGTTCCCGGTGGTGATCCTGGGCGGCCTCGACTCGGTGCTCGGCGCCATCGTCGGCGGCCTCATCGTGGGCATAGTGGAAAATCTCGCCGCGGGCTACCTCGATCCGCTGGTGGGCGGCGGCACCAAGGATTTCGCGCCCTATGTGCTGATGATCCTGATGCTGATGATCCGGCCCTACGGCATCTTCGGCAAGCGCCGCATCGAGCGCGTCTAGGGAGAACCCTCACTTGTTCCATCGCGAAAGCGGCTACTACAAGACCAGCTATGCGGCCGACATGGCGCTCTATCCACTGCCGATCGCGCGCTGGACGGTCGCCGCGGTCGCACTCGCCACGTGCATCGCTCCGTTCGTGCTGCACGAGTACTACGTCTCGATCCTCAACCTGATTATGGTGGCCACGGTCGGTGCGCTGGGGCTCAACATCCTGGTTGGGTACACCGGGCAAATCTCCATCGGCCACGCGGCGTTCATGTCCGTCGGCGCCTATACCGCGGCCAACCTCGCGGTGCGCCTCGATCTGCCTTTCTGGGTCACGCTGCCCGCGGGCGGCCTGATGGCGGCGGCGATCGGCGCGATCGTCGGCATTCCGAGCCTGCGCATCAAGGGCCTGTATCTGGCAATCGCCACGCTCGCGGGCCAGCTGATCATCGAGTGGACCATCAACCACGTGCCGTGGATCTCGGGCGGCGCGCAGGCTTCGATCGAGGTGCCGCGGCCGACGCTGTTCGGCACGCAATTGAAGACCCAGTTCCAGCTCTACTGGTTCCTGCTGTTTTTCGCGGTGCTCGCCATCGTTGGCACGTTGAACCTCGTGCGCAGCCGCATCGGCCGCGCCTTCATCGCGATCCGTGACCAGGATATCGCCGCCGAGATCATCGGCATCAACATCTTCCGCTACAAGCTGCTCGCCTTCGCCATCAGCTCGTTTTACGCCGGGGTCACCGGGGTGCTCTACACCTACTACCTCGGCATCGCCAACTACGAGCAGTTCCAGATCGTCACCTCGATCGACTACCTGGCGATGATCATCATCGGCGGCCTGGGCTCCATCCTGGGATCCATTTTCGGCGCGATTTTCGTCACCCTGCTGCCGATTGTCATCCGCCTGGGCATGGAGAACTGGGGGTCATTCCTCTTCGGTGACGCCGACATCCGCAATCTGATCCCGAATCTGCGCCTGATCCTCTTCGGAGGGCTTATCATCCTCTTTCTGGTGCTCGAGCCGGAAGGCCTCAACCGGCTCTGGCGCAACATCCGGAGCTATTTCCGGGTCTGGCCGTTCTCGTACTGAACCGGGGCAAACAGGAGGAGGGATTGCCATGAGGAGCTTCAAATCACTGGGTGCGGTCGTTGGCGCGGCAGCACTCGCGCTATCGGCATCGGCATTTGCGCAAAAGGACATCGTCATCGGCTTGCAGTGCGATCGCACCGGGCCGACACAGACGGTGGGCGTGTTTCTGTGCCCGGGCTACCACGACTACATCGCGCTGGTGAATTCCAAGGGCGGCGTCGGCGGCGCGAAGATCAGGGCTCTCGAGATTGACCACGAGTACAAGGTGCCCTCCGCGGTCGAGTCCTACGAGCGCCACAAGAAGGAAGGCGCGGTGCTGATCAGCCTGTACGGAACGCCGCAGACCCAGGCGCTGACGCAACGCCTCACCGAGGACAAGATCGCCGGCACGTCGCCCGGCTTCGGCAGCGCGGCAGCAGCCAACGGCGACAAATTCCCCTACATCTTTCCCATCGCCGCAAGCTACTGGTCGCAGGCCGCCGGCGCGGTGCAGTTCGTCAAGGACAAGCTGGGCGGCAGCCTGAGAGGCAAGAAGATCGCTTACCTCTATTTCGACAATCCGGCCGGCAGAGAGCCGCTACCGGTGCTGGAAGCCCTGGTAAAGGAAGAAGGTTTCGAGATGCGCACTTTCGCGGTGCCCTCGCCCGGGGTCGAAATGGGCGCGCAGGTGATCGACATCGCGCAGCGCTTCAAGCCCGATTTCGTCATCGCGCACCTCTTCGGGCGTTCTCCCTCGGTCTCCATCAAGGAACTGAAGCGGGTCGGCTATCCGCTGTCGAAGGTGGTCAGCTTCGTCTGGGGTTCCGCCGAAGCCGACATTATCGCGGCAGGTGGCTGGGCGACCGCGGAAGGTTACTACGGCCTCCAGTTCGCCGGCGTCGGCAGCAATTACCCGGTGCTGAAGGAAATCACCGAGATGTACAAGAAGCAGGGCAAGGCGGCGCCGAAGGAAATGGCCTCGACGGTGTTCTATAACCGCGGCGTGCTGATCGCGGCGATTCACGTCGAAGCGATAAGCAATGCGGTGAAGGCGAAGGGCGGCACCAACATCACGCCGCACGACGTGAAGCTGGGCTTCGAGAAGATCAAGGGCTTCACGCTGGGCGGGCTGGTGCCGCCGCTGGAGATCAACAACGTCGACCACGAGGGCGGCGGCTGGGTGCAGATCTTCCAGGCCAAGGGCGGCAAGTGGGTGAAGTCCACCGAGTGGTTCAAGGCCTATCCGACGCTGCTGAAGAAAATGCTCGCCACCGGCGGTTGAGAATTTGCTCGCGCTCAACAACATCGAGGTCGTTTATGACGGCGTGATCCTGGTGCTGAAGGGGGTCTCGATCGAGGTCCCCGACGGCCGGATCACGACGCTGCTGGGCGGCAACGGCGCGGGCAAGACCACCACGCTGAAGGCCATCTCGGGCATCCTGCGCGCCGAACGCGGCGAAGTCTGCAAGGGCTCCATCCAGTTCGACGGCGAGCGCATCGATGGCCTCGCGCCGCACGACATCGTCAAGCGCGGCATCGTGCAGGTGTTCGAGGGCCGGCGCGTTTTCGAGCACCTGACGGTCGAGGAAAACCTGGTCGCCGGCGGCCACTCGGTGGTCGACCTGCGCGGCGTGCGCCAGGGAATCGACCTCGTCTATACGTACTTTCCCGTGCTCAAGGAACGCCGCTCGCAGCAATCGGGCTACCTCTCGGGCGGCGAGCAGCAGATGCTCGCGATCGGCCGCGGATTGATGTCGCGGCCCAAGCTGGTCATGCTCGATGAGCCCTCGCTTGGCCTGGCACCCATGCTCACCGAGGAAATCTTCCGCATCGTGCGCCAGCTGGTGGAAAAGGAGCGCATCGCGGTGCTGCTGGTGGAACAGAACGCCGCGCTCGCGCTAGAGCTGGCCGATCACGGCTATGTCATCGAGACCGGCCGCATCGTGCTCGAGGGTTCGGCCGCATCACTGGCGCAGAACTCCGACGTGAAGGAGTTCTACCTGGGACTCAACGAAGTCGGCAGCCGCAAGTCCTACCGCGATACCAAGCGCTACCGGCGCCGCAAGCGCTGGCTGTCCTGACTCAGGCAGGTCCCAGCGCTGCTTGCAATCGCTGGTGGAAGTGGATGAGCGCGGGTTCGTTGCGGCCGTAGATGACCTCGTCCTGCAGCCCGCTCATGAAGCCGCGCTGCATGCGCTCGCCGAGCGCGAAGTCCTCGTCGAGCACGGTCTTGATCGCGAGATCGTAGTTCTTCTTCCAGTAGGCGCGCGCCTTGTCGGTGGTCGCGGGCGCCGGCGTGTAGAACGCGAATTCGATCCGGCTGCGGTCGGGCGTTTCACCCGGGATCATGCGCCAGGTCTCGAGGTGGTCGGACTGGAAGACGAGGACCGTATTGGGCATAAGGCGATACACGGCAACGATGTGAGGCAACACCTCCCACTCGGCGTCGGGCTTCCCGTCCCAGGCCGTTGAACTGAAGCGCAGGAAAGTCATCCTGCCATGCTCGCCGTAGGCATCGAAGGCGCCAAGGTTGCCGCGGATCAGCGGCGCCACGGTATTGCGGTGCAGCGCCGGCAAATGGTAGGCCTCGAGGAAAGTGTCGATGCCGAATTTCCAGTTGATGGCTGGTGCCATCCACTCGGAGGCGAAATAGCTGTAGCCCGCAAATCGGTAGGCGTCGAATTCCTCGCTGAGACCCGACAGATGCGCGTCGACGTCGATCTCGAGCGGTGCGCCAGTCGCGAGCCGGATGACGATCATCCCGTGACCCTCCCCCGCAGGCAGCGGCGCGAGACCGTGGCTCGCCTTGTCCACTCCCGGAAAACTGGCCGCCTCGGGGATCCCCGTGAGCCTGCCATCCAGGCCATAGGTCCAGCCATGGTACGGGCAGGCAAAAACCCTCGCATGGCCGCAACCGCTGGCGACGGGCGCGCCACGGTGGCGGCAGATGTTGGCGAAGGCGCGCAGCTTGCCGTCCTGGCCTCGCACGAGCAGGAGCGGCACGCCGGCAATTTCCTCGGTGAGATAGTCGCCCGGTTTGGGAAGTCGGCAGGACATGCCCATGAAAAGTGGCCGGCCGCGGAACAAGCGCTCGCGTTCCGCCAGCGCGCGCGCCGTATCGCTGTAGGCCGCGACCGGGTTGTGGAAAACGTCCGGCGCCTGCGCGGTCGAGCCGTCGCGTACATACGCCTGCAGCACACGGGCCAGTTCGAGTTGAGTTTCGCGTTTCATCCGTCCAGCGTTCCGGCTCGATTATCTAGGATATTCTCGCGTCGTGAGCGACTCCAAGGTCTGCCTAATCACCGGCGGGGCGAGCGGCATTGGCGCGGCCTGCGTCGAGGCTTTCACCGCCGCGGGCTACCGGGTCGCTTTCGGCGATGTGCAGTCGGACAAGGGCAAGGCGCTCGAGAAGAGAATCGGCGGCAACGCCTTCTTCCAGCGCCTGGACGTTTCCAGCGAGACGGATTTCGCCGCCGCCGTTCAAGCGATCCTCGCTCGCTGGGGGCGGCTGGATTGCCTCGTCAACAACGCCGCGATCGCGGGCGTGCTGGGACCGATCGCCGAAATCCCGCTGGACGAATACGAATATGCGTGCGGAATCATCCAGCGCAGCGTTTTTCTGGGCATGCGCGAGGCGGCGCGCGCCATGCAACCCAGGCGAAGTGGCGCGATCATCAACATCGCGAGCATCGCGGGGCTCTCCGGCGGGCACGGGCCGCATGTCTACAGCGCCTGCAAGGCGGCGGTGATCAGCCTGACGCAGTCCGTGGCGCTCGAGCTTGCCGAATCCGGCATTCGCGTCAACGCCATCTGTCCCGGTGCCATTGAGACCCCGATCCACACCGGCGTGACGGACGAGCGCTGGGTGGAGCGCATGGCACGCATCCGGCCGGACCAGAAGGACCTTCAGGCAATCGACCGCATGGGCCTGCCGCAAGAGGTCGCTGCCGCGGTGCTCTGGCTCGCGGGCGACTCAGCGAGCTACGTCACCGGCCAGGCGATCGCGGTGGACGGCGGCCTCACGGCCGGCAAACCCTGGCGGCTGCAGCCGGCATTTCAACGCGAGTTCCACCGCGCGAAAAAACGATGACCGGCGCGACCCATGCGGGCACCAGACCTGCGTTACATTGACGCCATGGCATCCAGCGACGCGATCGTGATCGGCGCCGGGCTTTGCGGCATGTACGCGCTGCACCGCCTGCGGGAGCAGGGCTTCCGGGTGAGGGGATTCGAGGCAGGCGGCGACGTGGGCGGCACCTGGTACTGGAACCGCTACCCCGGCGCTCGCTTCGATTCGGAAAGCTGGACGTACGGCTTCTCGTTCTCCGAGGAGCTGCTGCGCGAATGGAAATGGTCCGAACATTTCTCCGGCCAGCCCGAAAACCTGAGGTACTGCAATCTCGTCGCGGACAGGTTCGATCTGCGCCGGGACATCACTTTCAACCAGCGCATCGCCGCCGCACGCTGGGACGACGACGCGCGCGAGTGGGAGGTGGAAACGGCAGGCGGCTTGAAGGCGCGCGCGCGCTTCCTCGTCACGGCAATCGGGCCGCTGTCAGCGCCGGTAATGCCGGCTATTCCCGGCGTTGCGGATTTCGCCGGCGAGGCGCATCACACGGGCCTCTGGCCCCACAGGCCGGTATCATTCGAGGGCAAGCGCGTCGGCGTGATCGGCACCGGCGCCACCGGCGTGCAGGCAATCACCGAGATCGCCAAGACCGCCGGCCATCTGACGGTTTTCCAGCGCTCGCCCAACTGGTGCGCGCCCCTGCGAAACAGCGCAATCGACGCCGCAACACAGCGCCACATCCATGCCACGTACCCGGAAATCTTTGCCAAGTGCCGCGATTCCTACGGCTGCTTCATCCACGATGCGGACCCCCGCAACGCCATGGAGGTCAGTGCCGAAGAGCGCGAGGCGCAGTACGAAAAGACCTACGCGCAGCCCGGCTTCGCCAAGTGGATGGGAAATTTCCGCGACGTGATGATCGACGAAGCGGCCAACGCGACGCTCACCGCTTTCATGGAACGCAAGATTCGCGCGCGCGTCAAGGACGCTGCGGTCGCGGACCTCCTGATTCCGAAGAACCACGGCTTCGGTACCCGCCGCGTGCCGCTGGAGAGCGGCTATTACGAGGTGTTCAACCAGGCGAACGTGCGCCTCGTGGATCTGCGCGCGGCGCCGATCGAGCGCATCACTGCCGCCGGCGTTCGCACCGGTGCCGACGAACACGCTCTCGACATGATCGTGTACGCCACGGGTTTCGACGCGATCACCGGCGCATTCGACCGGATCGTGTTCTCCGGCGTCCACGGCCAGACCCTGAAGGCGAAGTGGGCCGAAGGCCCGCGCACCTATCTCGGGCTGCAGGCAGCCGGCTTTCCCAACCTCTTCACGCTGATCGGCCCGCACAGCGCGGCCCTGTTCTGCAACATGACGCGCTGCATCGAGCAGAACGTCGACTTCGTCGTTGCGCTGCTCGCGTACATGCGTGCCCGGGGCAAGGTGCGCGCGGAAGCCGCCGTGCCGGCGGAAACCGAGTGGACGGCGCACGTGCACGAGACCGCGGCACGGATGCTATTCACGCGCGTGGACTCCTGGATGACCGGCGTGCACTCGGCGGTGAAGCATGCGCGCGGCCGCACGCCCATGGTCTATGCGGGCGGTGCGCCCAGGTTTCGCGAGCGCTGCGAGGAGGTAGCGGCAGCAGGCTACGCGGGATTCGATCTGCGCTGAACTATAACCAGCGCTTGCGGCGGCGGTAGGACTTGACGTCGCGGAAGCTGCTGCGGCCGCCCGAAGAGAAACCGAGGTAGAACTCCTTCACGTCTTCGTTCTGCGCGAGCGACGAGCCTTCGCCATCCATCACCACGCGGCCGTTTTCCAGGATGTAGCCGTAGCCGGCGTAGCGCAACGCGACGCTGGTGTTCTGTTCCGCGAGCAGGAAACTGACTTTCTCCTTGACGTTAAGGCCCTTCACGATCTCGAAGATTTCCTCCACCAGCTGGGGTGCGAGCCCCATCGAAGGCTCGTCGAGCAGGATCATTTTTGGCCGCGCCATCAGCGCGCGGCCGATTGCCGTCATCTGCTGCTCGCCGCCGGAGGTGTAGCCCGCGAGCGAGCTGCGGCGCTGCTTCAGGCGCGGAAAATACTCGTAGACGCGTTCCAGGCTGGCGCTCGTTTCGGCGCCGCTGCGGGTGTAGGCACCGGTCAGAAGATTGTCCTCCACCGACAAGTGGGCAAAACAGCGCCTGCCCTCCATCACCTGCACCACGCCGCGCTTGACCAGATCCGCCGGGGTCAGTTGCTCGATGCGTTCCCCCATGTACTCGATGTAGCCCTTGGTCACTTCGCCGCGCTCGCCCTTGAGCAGGTTGGATACCGCGCGCAGCGTCGTCGTCTTGCCGGCGCCGTTGGCGCCCAGCAGCGCCACGATGCCGCCCTCGCGCACGGTCAGCGACACGCCTTTCAGGACCAGAATGACGTGGTTGTAGATCACCTCGATGCCGTTCACCGAAAGCATCGTGGGTGCTGCAGCGCTGGACATCAGTCTCCCCGCAAGGAAAAAGGGGCCAGGCTCGATTTATCGAGCCTGGCCCCTTTTTCCCTTTTTCTAAATCAACCCGCTTCCTTGGCGCAGTCGCGCTTGACGAGCTTCTTCTCTGCAGCGTATTTCTCGGCCGAAGCACGGATCATCGGCTTGATGATCGTGCTGTCTGCAACGAGTGTCGTACCTTTCTCGATCACCCAGCGCTTGCCGTCCCAGGTATGGATACCGGCGACGCTGTCGCCGCGGTGGTCGACGCAGCTGGTGCTGATGGGTGTCATGAAGCCCTCGAAACCGAGCCTCTTGATCGCCGCGTTGTCGAGCGCCATGTTCTCAAGGCCCCAGCGCACTTCCTCGCCCTTGAGAGGCTTCTTGCCGTGCTTGATCTGGGCTCGCTTGACCGCTTCTACCGTCATCATCGCCCCGACCATGCCGCGGTTGTAAAGAACCTCGCCGAAGCCTTCCTTGTTGCCTGTACCCTGGCCCTTGTCGTGCACGTACTTGACAATGTCCTTGTGGACCGCGCCCGTGCCAGCGGGAGCAAGGAACACCAGCGCGCTGTAACCCTTCGCGCCGTCGCCCGCCGGCGTCACGTCCGGCTCGGCGCCCGACCACCAGACGCCGTACATCTTCTCGCGCGGATAGCCCGTGGCGACCGCCTCCTTGATGGAGGTCGAGTTCATCACGCCCCAGCCCCAGAGGAACACGTAGTCCGGACGCTGCTGACGAACCTGCAGCCAGGTCGCCTTTTGCTCGACGCCCGGGTGCGTGACCGGCAACAGCAGCAACTCGTAGCCGTGCATCTTGGCGCGCTCCTGCAGCAGCGCGATAGGCTCCTTGCCGTAGGGCGAGTCGTGGTACACCAGCGCGATCTTCTTGCCCTTCAGCTTGTCGAGGCCGCCCTCTTTCTTGCCGATGTGCTGCACCAGCATGTCCGCGGCATCCCAGTAGGTGCCGCCAAGCGGAAAGTTCCAGCCGAACACCGTGCCGTCCACCGAATCAGCGCGCCCGTAGCCGAAAGTGATGATCGGAATCTTGTCGACGAAGGACTTGTCGGTCACCGCGAAAGTGATGCCAGTCGACAGCGGGTGGAACGCGGTCGCCCCCGTGGGTCCCTTGCCTTTCAGGCGCTCATAGCACTCGACGCCCCGGTCGGTGGCATATCCCGTCTCGCATTCCTCCCAGGTGATCTTGATGCCGTTGATACCGCCGTCGCGCGCATTCACCAGCTTCAGGTAATCGACGAAGCCGTTCGCAAAAGGCACGCCATTGGGCGCATAGGCGCCGGTTCTATAGGACAGGACCGGAAAGAACTGCTCGCCGCCCTTGGATGGCGCTTCCATTTTCTTGGCTTCGGCCTTTTTTGCCTGCGCCAGCGCTGCCGTGCTGCCGAACACCGCGGCAACAGCGACACTGACCGCAAGCACCGCGCGTTTCGCTCCTTGTTTCATCTCCAACCCCCTCCAGTTAACCGATGGACCAGATGATAACCCTGTCAATGCGGGAAAGGCCACAGGCGCAGCTTTTCCTTGCCGATGGCCCACAACCGGGCGAGACCATGGGGCTCGACGATGAGGAAAAACACGATCAGGGCGCCGAAAATCATGAATTCCAGGTGCGATGCCATCGCGGTCGAAATCGGTACCCCCAGCATGGCGGGCACCTGGTTCAGCAGGATCGGCAGCATCAAGATGAAGGCGGCGCCGAAATAGCTGCCGAGCAGCGAGCCCATGCCGCCGATGATGATCATGAACAGCAGGTTCAAGGACAGCGTCAGGCTGAACGCCAGCGGCTCCCAGGAGCCCAGGTGCACGAACCCCCACAGCGCCCCCGCGACCCCGACGTAGAAGGAACTGACGGCAAACGCGGTCAGCTTCGCGTACACCGGCCGGATGCCGATGACTTCCGCGGCGACATCCATGTCGCGTATCGCCATCCACTCGCGACCAATATGGCTGCGCACCAGGTTCTTGGCGATGAGCGTAAACACGATCAGCACGACCAGCAGGAACAGGTACTTTTCCACCGGCGTATCGACGATCCAGCCGAAGACCTCGACCGGCGCGGTCTGCACCGAACCCGAGTGCGCATAGTTGGTAAACCACTTTACGCGGGCGAACAGCCAATCCATGAAGAATTGCGCGGCGAGGGTCGCGACGCCAAGATAAAGGCCCTTGATCCTCAGGCTCGGGATGCCGAACACCAGGCCCACTGCCGCCGCGATCAGGCCGGCGAGTACCAGCACCACCAGGAAATTGAGCTGCGGCAGGCGCAGCACCAGGTTGTAGGCCGCATACGCCCCCACTGCCATGAATGCCGCGTGCCCGAGCGAAATCTGCCCGCAATAGCCGACCACGAGGTTCAGACCGATGGCGGCGAGCGCCAGGATCAGGAACGGGATTAGCAGCGACAGGAACAGGTAGTCGGTGGCGAAAAACGGCACCGCAGCAAACGCGATCACCAGCAGGCCGGCCATGAACAGGCGGTCCTGCAGGATCGGCAGCATCTGCTGATCGGATGCGTAGCTGGATTTGAACTGTCCGTTCTCGCGGTAGAACATTTTCAATAGTCCGGATTAGACGCGATCGATGTGTTTCTCGCCGAACAGGCCTTCCGGCCTGACCAGGAGGAAGAGAAGCGCAAGCATGTAGGCAAACCAATTCTCGATGCCGCCGCCGGCCAGGTCAAAGGCCTTGACGAGGATCGGCCCGAGGAACACTTCGGCCATTTTCTCGCCGACGCCGATGATCAGGCCGCCGACGATCGCGCCGGCGATCGAGGTGAAGCCGCCCAGAATCACCACCGGCAGCGCCTTCAGCGCGACCTGCGACAACGAGAACTGTACGCCGAGCTTTGCTCCCCAGATCACCCCGGCGACCAGGGCGACGATACCCGCCACCGACCAGACGATGACCCACATGCGATTGAGCGGAATGCCGATCGACTGCGCCGCCTGGTGATCGTCGGCGACGGCGCGCAGCGCGCGTCCGGTGGGCGTCATCTGGAAGAACAGGGCGAGGCCTGCCACCAGGGCCGCCGCCACGACAGCGGCGATGAAATCCTCGGCGTTTACCAGTATGCCGCCCTGAAAAACGCTCTGCAGCACCATCACCGGCTCCTTGGCAATGCCGAGCTCGATCTTGTAAATGTCGCTGCCCCAGATCGTCTGGCCAAAGCCGTCGAGGAAGAAAGTCACGCCCAGTGTCGCCATGAAAAGCGCAATCGCCTCCTGGTTGACCAGCGGGCGCAGCACCAGCCGCTCGATGAGCCACGCCAGGGCCACCATGATCGCCATACCAAGCGGGATCGCCGCCCACAGCGGCATCTGCTCGCCGAGCCGCGCCACCGCCAGCGCCGCGAACAGCACCATCGCGCCCTGCGCGAAATTGAACACGCCGGAGGCCTTGAAAATCAGCGCGAATCCCAGCGCCACGAGAGAGTAGAGAACCCCTGCCATCAGTCCCCCGAGAAGCACCTCGACGTAGAAGCCTGGCGTCGTGGAGCGGTCGGCGAACGGTGCGACCAGGCCGGCGAGCAGCAGGGCGCCAAGCGCGAGAACCGGACCGTGCTTCCTCATGATCATCAGTGGCTCACGCCGAGATAGGCATCGACCACCGCCTGGTTGGCGCGCACCTCATCGGGGCTGCCGTCACCGATTTTCTTGCCGTAATCGAGCACCACCACGCGGTCGGAAATGTCCATCACCACGCTCATGTCGTGCTCGATCAGCACGATGGTCGTGCCGAACTGGTCATTGACATCCAGGATGAAGCGGCACATGTCCTGCTTTTCCTCCATGTTCATGCCGGCCATCGGCTCGTCCAGCAGCAGGATGCGCGGTTCCATCGCCAGCGCGCGCGCGAGATCCACCCGCTTTTGCAGGCCGTAGGGCAGGCGCCCGACCTGGGTCTTGCGGTAGGCCTGGATTTCGAGGAAATCGATGATGCCTTCCACCACCTCGCGATGCTCGATCTCTTCGCGCAGCGCCGGGCCGAGGCGCATTGCCTGCAGCAGGATGTTGGAGCGCATCTTCAAATTGCGTCCCGACATGATGTTGTCCAGCACCGACATGCCCTTGAAGAGGGCCAGGCTCTGGAAAGTGCGTGCTATGCCGCTCAGCGCAACCTCGTGCGGATCCATGTCGTGGTACTCGCGCCCCTGGTAGTGGATGGTGCCCTCCTGGGGGTGATAGACGCCGTTGATGACGTTCAGCATCGAGCTCTTGCCCGCGCCGTTGGGCCCGATGATCGCGCGCACTTCGTGCTCGCGCACATCGAACGAGACGCCGCTCAGCGCCTTGACGCCGCCGAACGCGAGCGACACGCCCTCGACGGCAAGGATCACCTCGCCGATACGTCCGGCGCGCGCACTCGACTCGCCCGTCATCAGGCCGCTTTCCTCGCCGCGGCAGGCGGAAAGGTTTTCGTGTCGCGGATTTTCAGATCCGCGGAGATCGACCCGGTGCGGCCGTCTTCGTAGCGCACCTGGGCTTCGACGTGCACCACCTGCTTGCCGCCATAGAGAGCGTCCACCAGCGCAGCGTACTTTTCACCGACGTGGAGGCGCCGCACCTTGCGCGTGCGCGTGAGTTCGCCGTCGTCGGCGTCGAGTTCCTTGTGCAGGATCAGGAAGCGCTGGATCTGTGAACTGGCGATCTCGGGCTCCGTGGCAAGGTCGGCATTGACCTTCTCGATGCACTCGCGTATCAACCCGTACACCTCATCGCGCGACGCGAGGTCGACGTATCCCGAGTACGGCATGCCGCGCTTCTCGGCCCAGTTGCCGACCGCCTCCATGTCCATATTGATGAAGGCGCAGACGCGGTCGCGGCTGTGCCCGAAGGCCACCGCTTCCTTGATGAAGGGGAAGAACTTGAGCTTGTTCTCGAGATACTTCGGCGCGAAGAGCGAGCCGCTGGCAAGCTTGCCGACGTCCTTGACGCGATCGATGATCTTGAGGTGCCCGTCGGCATCCACGTAGCCGGCGTCCCCGGTATGAAACCAGCCCTGCGCGTCCTTGGACGCCGCGGTCGCTTCCGGATTGCGATAATACTCCTTGAACAGTCCCGGCGAACGGATGAGTAGCTCGCGCTCCGGCGTAAAGGAGAGTTCGACTCCCTTCACTGCCGGGCCGACGGTGTCCGCCTTCACCTGGCCGTTGGGCTGGACGCAGACGAAGACGCTGGTCTCGGTCGAACCATAGAGTTGCTTGAGATTGATGCCGAGCGAGCGGTAGAAACGAAACAGATCCGGGCCGATCGCTTCGCCCGCCGTGTAAGCGACGCGCACGCGGCTCATGCCCAGCACGTTCCTGAGCGGTCCATAGACCATCGCGTCGCCCAGCCAGTACATCAAACGGTCGAGGATCGCCACGTTCCTGCCGTCCAGGATCTCGCCACCGACTCTGCGCGCCACCTCCATGAAGTACCGGTACAGCGAGCGCTTGAAGGCGCTCGCATCCTCCATGCGGATCGACACCTGGGTGAGAAGGGCCTCGAACACGCGCGGCGGGGCGAAGTAGTACGTCGGTCCGATGTCGCGCATGTCGCTCGTCACTGTTTCGGCCGACTCCGGGCAGCACACGCAGTAGCCGGTGACGAAGGATTGGGCGTAGGAAAAGATGTTCTGCCCGACCCAGGCCGGCGGCAGGTAGGCGAGCACGACGTCGGCGTCATTGAGACCTTCCATCTCCGCGGCCGCCGCTGCGCGGTCGATCATGCTGGCATGGGTTAGGACCACGCCCTTGGGCACGCCGGTGGTCCCCGAGGTGAAGAACATCGCCGCGGTATCCGCGCCAGCACCCTGCGCGATTTCACCCTCCAGGAACGCCGGATCGCGCCGGTGAGACTCGCCGCCAAGCTCGACCAGCTTGTCGCAACTCATCAGCTGGGGCTGGGTGTAATGGCGCATGCCGCGCGGTTCGTCGAAGTAGATATGCGCCAGCTGCGGGCATTGCGGCAGGATTTCGAGCAGTTTGTCGACCTGCTCCTGGTCCTCGGCGATCGCATACTCGATGGCGGCGTTCTGGATCGGAAACGCCATTTCGGCCGCCGCCGCATCCTGGTAGAGCGGCACCGCGATGCCGCCCAGGCACTGCGCGGCGCACATCGCGGCGTATACGCGCGGCCGATTGTCACCGACGATGGCGAGGTGGTCGCCGCGCTTGAACCCCTGCGCGGCCAGCCCGCTGGCGAGCGAGCGCACCTCCTCGGCGAAGCGCCGCCAGCTCCAGGTTTGCCAGATGCCCAGGTCCTTCTCGCGCATCGCCGGGCGCTCCGCGCGCGTCCGTGCGTGGTGCTGCAGCAGCTTTGGAAACGTATCCAGGCCGGAAAGATTCTCCGCCATGCTTTTCCCCCTCTAGGACAGCCGGGATTTTATAATGCCGGCGGCTGCTTAGGCACGGAGAGTACTTTGACGCTCGGAACCGAACATTGGACCACCAAGGGCGATGTCCGCCTGTTTTTGTGGCGCAAGGCTGTGACCGATGCCACCTGCGGGACAATTCTGTTCGTGCATGGCTCGTCTATGGCCTCGCAACCGACCTTCGATCTGCACGTGCCGGGCCGGCCGGATTCGTCGGTGATGGACTGGTTCGCGACGCGCGGCTTCGATACCTGGTGCCTGGACAACGAGGGTTATGGCCGCTCGGACAAGAAGCGCGCGATCAATTTCGATATCGCCAACGGCGCCGAGGACCTGGCGGCGGCGGCGGAATACATTTTCAGCCAGACCAAGGTGCGAAAACTTCTCGTCTACGGCATTTCCTCCGGGGCCCTGAAGGCGGCGCTGTTCGCGCAGCGCCACCCCGAACACGTCGCCCGCCTGGCGCTCGATGCCTTCGTCTGGACCGGCGAGGGCAGCCCCACGCTCGCCGAGCGCAAAAAACGCCTGCCCGAATTCATCGCCAGGAACCGCCGGCCCATCGACCGCGCCTTCGTGCAGAGCATCTTTGCGCGCGACCACCCGGGAACCGCCGATGCGGCGACCGTGAGCGCCTTCGCCGACGCGATCCTCGCGCTCGACGACTCCGTGCCGACCGGCACCTACGTCGACATGTGCTCTAAACTGCCACTGGTGGATCCTGCGCGGCTCAGCGTGCCGACCATCGTCATGCGCGGACAGTGGGACGGCATCGCGGGCGTGGACGACCTGATCGAGTTCTTCAAGCGCCTGCCCAACCCGGACAAGCAGTTCTGCGTCATGCCGGGCATCTCGCACGCGAGCTTCCAGCAGAAGAACTACCTCATGGTCTACCACATCCTGCACGCCTTCTTCAGCCAGCCGGAGCCCGTGTACCGGGGTTAACTCATGCGACTGCTTCTATTCATGCTTGCTTTCTCCACGGCGATGGCAGCGCAGGCCCAAACCTATCCTTCGCGTCCGGTGCGGCTGGTCGTGCCGCTCTCGCCTGGCGGTTTCGCCGACGTACCAACGCGCATGCTGCTGCCGCGGCTGTCGCTGGCGCTGGGCAAGCAGGTATTTGTCGAGAACAAGCCCGGAGCGGGCGGCACCATCGGCGCCGACGCGGTGGCGAAAAGTGCGCCGGACGGGCACACGCTGCTGGTCAGCGCGACGCCACACGTCATCAGCGCGCATCTGTATCGCACGCTGCCTTACGATTCGCTCAAGGACTTCGCGCCCGTCGCGCTGTTTGGCTCCGGCCCCTATGCCTTGGTGGTGAATCCGCAGCAATTGCCCGTGGCATCGGTGCGCGAGCTGATTGCCGCGGCCAAGGCAAAGCCTGGAAGGATCGACTACGCCAGCTCGGGCAACGGCAGCGCCCAGCATCTCGTCAGCGCGCTGTTCAGCACGCTGGCGGGCATCGAGCTCAACCACGTACCCTACAAGGGCAGCGGCCCGGCAATGCAGGATCTGCTCGGGGGCCAGGTACCCGTGTCGTTCGCCGGCATTCCCAACGTCATCTCCTCGGTCAAGGCTGGCAAGCTGCGCGCGCTCGCGGTCACCACGGCGAACCGGTGGAGCGAGCTGCCCGATGTCCCTACCGTCGCCGAAGCCGGCGTCGCGGGCTACGAGGCGACGCTCTGGCTCGGCCTCGCCGCGCCGGCGGGCACGCCGGCGGAGATCGTCAACCGCCTCTACGCGGAAACCGCCAAGGTCTTGCAGGACCCGGAGTTGCAGCAGAGCTTTCGCGTTGCCGGGGTCACCGCAACGGTCATGAACCCGCAGGAATTCGGCAGCTTCATCCGCGCCGAGCATGAAAAATGGGGCCGTGTGGTGCGCGCAACGGGCGCGACGGTAAATTGAACGCGGAGGTACCGTGACGCGCGAGATTGTCGAGACCCTGAAGAAAATCCTCAAGGCGCGCAGCATGACCTACGCGGACCTCGCCAAGGCGCTGCGCGTCTCCACGCCAACGGTCAAGCGCCTGTTCTCGCAGCGCACCTTCACGCTCGAGCGCCTGGAGGAAATCCTCAGGGTGCTGGAGATGGATTTCTTCGAACTGGCCCGCATGAGTCATGGCCGGCGCGGCGGGCCGGTCGAGCTCTCGTTGGAGCAGGAAACCGCGCTTGCCAAGGATGCGCGCCTGTTCTCGGTCTTCTGGCTGCTCACCAACGAGTGGCGTTTCGATGAAATCGTCGCCGAATTCAAGCTCGGCGCCGCCCAGATTACTTCCTATTACGCCCGGCTTGAGCGCCTGCGCCTGATCGACTGGCGTCCCGGCAACCGCGCGCGCCTGCGTGTGCCCAAGCACTACGTCTGGCGCGCCGGCGGGCCGCTACGCAAGGCCTACGGCTTGAGGGTCGTCACCGAGTTCATGCGCTCGCGCTTCGACGCGCCGCACGACGCGTTTCACTTCGAGGCGCAGGAATTGTCGGCAGAATCCGCCGTGATCGCGAAGCGCCGCCTGGAGCGCGTCGCCGCCGAAATCCAGGATCTGGTGGAAATGGATGCCGCGGCCCCGACCCGCAAGCGCGTCACGCTCGGCGTGCTGCTAGCTTGCCGGCCGTGGGACATCTCGATCGTGCACGCGCTGCGAGCGGGGAAACCTACTCCGCCTTGATGCCCGCGGCCTTGACGACTTCGGGCCAGCGCTTGAGCTCGGCCTTGATGAAGGCGTCGAACTGCGCTGGCGTGCCGGCGATGATGTCGGCGGACTGCCCTTCGGTGATCGCGGTGCGCACCGCGGGCGCCTGCAGGATCTGGTTGAACACCGCGTTGACGCGCGTCACCAGCGCGGGGTCCATTCCCGCGGGACCGACAATGCCGTGCCAGACGCTGACGTCGATGCCGGGGAGCGTGAGCCCAGCCGCCGGCACGTCGGGCAGCTGCCGCATCGGCCTCATGGAGGCGCCGGCGAGCGCGCGAATCCTGCCTTCGCGCACCTGGCCAAGCGAAGTCGAGACCGTGATGATGGCGGTGTCCGCGTCGCCGCGCAGCAGAGAGGTCAGCATTTCCGCACCGGAGCGGTAGACCACGTTGACCTGGTCGATCCCGGCCTGGCTGTTTAAGTAGGACATGAACAGGTGCGTCCAGTTGCCCAAGCCCGCCGAGGCGTAGTTGAACTTGCCCGGCTGCTGCTTCGCCGCCGCGATGAACTCGGCGAGCGTCTTATAGGGCAGCGTCGAGCGGATCAGGACCACGGCCGGCAAGTTGGCCACGTGGATGATGGGCGAGAACGCCGTGTGCGGGTCGTAGGGCAGCTTCGCGAGAGTGTGCGATACCGCATTGGGGCCGACCTCGGCGAGGAACAGCGTGTAGCCGTCGGGCTTCTCGCGCGCTACCGCTGCCGCCGCGATGGTGCCGCCGGCACCCGGGCGGTTCTCCACCACCAGCGCCTGGCCGTTGGCGAACTGGGAAAAGCCGCCGGCGAGGTTGCGCGACAGCAGGTCGGCGGCGCCGCCGGCGCCGACTGAAACCACCAGCCGAGCCGGCCGCTCGGGCCATTGCGCCGCCTGTTGGGCAGCGGCGGGACCAGTGGCCAAGGCGGCCAGCGACAGGACCGTAAATGAGGCACGACGGAGCGACGGCATCGGTATCCCTTTCCAAGTGAACAGTGCCGGATTGTGGCGGGGGCGGCCGGCCGACGCAACAGATCGCCGGCGGCTACATGTTCCTGCGGTATTGCCCGCCCACTTCGAACAGCGCGTGCGTGATCTGCCCCAGGGAACAGACCCGAACCGCGTCCATCAGCACGGCGAACACGTTCTCGTTGTTCACCACGGCCTGGCGCAGGCGTTCGAGCATGGCTTTCGATTGAGAGGAGTTTTCCCCCTGAAAAGCGCGCAGCCGCTTCAGCTGCGACTGCTTTTCTTCCTCGCTCGAGCGGATCAACTCGAGCTTCGGCGGCGCCACGCCGGCGCCCGGGCTGCGGAAGGTGTTGACGCCGATGATCGGGTAGGAGCCGTCATGCTTGCGGTGCTCGTAGAGCATCGATTCTTCCTGGATCTTGCCGCGCTGGTAGCCGGTTTCCATGGCGCCGAGCACCCCGCCGCGCGAGCTGATCGCTTCGAATTCCTCGAGAACCGCTTCCTCGACCAGGTCGGTGAGTTCTTCGATGATGAACGAACCCTGGTTCGGGTTCTCGTTCGTCGCCAAGCCCCACTCCTTGTTGATGATCAGCTGGATCGCCATCGCGCGGCGCACCGACTCTTCGGTGGGCGTGGTGATCGCCTCGTCGTAGGCGTTGGTGTGCAGCGAATTGGTGTTGTCGTAGGAGGAAATCAGCGCCTGCAGGGTGGTGCGGATGTCGTTGAAGGCGATCTCCTGCGCGTGCAGGCTGCGGCCGCTGGTCTGCGAATGGAACTTGAGCTTCTGCGAGCGCTCGTTGGCGCCGTAGCGGTTTTTCATCGCCACCGCCCAGATGCGGCGCGCCACGCGGCCGATGACGCTGTACTCGGGGTCCATGCCGTAGCTGAAGAAGAACGACAGGTTGGGCGCGAAATCGTCGATCTGCATGCCGCGCGCGAGGTAAGCCTCGACGAAGGTGAAACCGTTCGACAGCGTGAAGGCGAGCTGGCTGATCGGATTCGCGCCGGCTTCGGCAATGTGGTAGCCCGAGATCGAAACCGAGTAGAAGTTCTTCACGTCGTGCTCGATGAAGTACTGCTGGATGTCGCCCATCACTTTGAGCGAGAACTCCGTGGAGAAAATGCAGGTGTTCTGCCCCTGGTCCTCCTTCAGGATGTCGGCCTGGACGGTGCCGCGCACGGCGGACAGGGTCTGCGCCTTTATTTGAGCAAATTCCTCTTGCGTCGGGTTTCGCCCGAATTTCGCCACCTGCTGGTCAATCGCCGTGTTGAAAAACATCGCCAGAATCGTCGGCGCCGGGCCGTTGATGGTCATCGACACGGAGTTGTTCGGCGCGCACAGGTCGAAACCCGAGTACAGCACCTTCATGTCCTCCAGCGTCGCGATGGAGACGCCGGAATTGCCGACCTTGCCGTAGATGTCGGGGCGCTCGTCCGGATCGAATCCGTACAGCGTCACCGAGTCGAAGGCCGTGGACAGCCGCTTGGCCGGCATGTCCTTCGACAGCAGGTGAAAGCGCCGGTTGGTGCGGAACGCGTCACCCTCCCCCGCGAACATCCGCGTCGGATCCTCGTTCTCGCGCTTGAACGGAAACACGCCCGCGGTAAACGGAAAGGCACCGGGCAGGTTCTCGCGCCACTGCCAGCGCAGGATCTCGCCCGCGTCTTCGAACTTCGGCAGCGCGACCTTCGACACCCTGGTGCCCGAAAGCGTCGTGCTGGTGAGCTTGGTGCGCACTTCGCGATCCCGGCTCTTGGTCGCGAATTCGTCGCCCGAGTAGGCCTTCACCGTTTGCGGCCAGGAATCGAGCAGCGCCTTCGCCTGCGCGCCAAGCGCGGCGGCCTTTTCCTCGATAAGCGTATCGAGTACGGTCGTGCCGCTCATGTGTTTGGCGGCGAGCAGGCTTTGCCGGTCGCGCGCAATGCGCGACTGCTGCAGGCCCTGCTCGTGGTAGGCGCGCACGGCCTCGGCGATTTCGGCCAGGTAGCGCGCCCGCTTCGCCGGTACGACGACGTGAAGGGCCGAGGAATGCCGGCCCTTCACTGCGGGCAGGATTCCCGCCGTGAGCTTTAATCCCTTGGCTGTCAGTTTCTCGGCGATGCCCTGGTAGAGCGCGGTTACGCCATCGTCGTTGAAGCGCGAGGCGACGGTGCCGTACACCGGCATCGCGTCGGGCGACTGCCCGAAAGACTGCCGGTTCCTCTGCACCTGCTTGCGCACGTCGCGCAGCGCATCCTCGGCGCCCTTGCGGTCGAACTTGTTGATGGCGATGAAATCGGCGAAGTCGAGCATGTCGATCTTCTCCAGTTGGCTCGCGGCACCGAACTCCGGCGTCATGACGTAGAGCGACACGTCCACCAGCGGCACGATCGCTGCATCGCCTTGCCCGATGCCCGAAGTTTCCACGATCACGAGATCGAATCCGGCCGCTCGGGCGGCGGCAATCACTTCCGGCACGCAGGCCGCTATTTCCGCGCCCGATTCGCGCGTGGCGAGCGAGCGCATGAAGACGTTCGGGCCGTGGATGGCGTTCATGCGGATGCGGTCGCCGAGCAACGCGCCGCCGGTCTTGCGCCGCGTGGGATCGACCGAAATAATCGCGATCTTCAACCGGTCGCCCTGGTCGATGCGCAGCCGTCGCACCAGTTCATCGGTGAGCGAGCTCTTGCCGGCACCGCCGGTACCGGTAATGCCGAGGACTGGCGCCTTTTGCTTGGCTGCCCGATCAAATATGTTCTTTTTCAGTTCTGCAGCGCAAACCCCGAGCTCCAGTGCCGTGATGACCTTCGCCAAGGCGCGGAAATCACCCGCCTTGAGTTCGGTCGGAGGCTGCGCGGCCGGATCGAAGTCGCAGCGCGCGAGCATGTCGTTGATCATGCCCTGCAGCCCCATCTTCTGGCCGTCTTCGGGCGAATAGATGCGCGTCACGCCGTACGCTTGGAGTTCTTCGATCTCCGCGGCCACGATCACGCCGCCGCCGCCGCCAAACAGCCGTATCTGCTCGCCGCCCGCGTTTCCCCCTCGTTCGCGCAGCTGGTCAAGCATGTACTTGAAGTATTCGATGTGGCCGCCCTGGTAGGACGAAATGGCGATGCCCTGCACGTCCTCTTCGATGGCGGTGGTCACGACATCGTCCACCGAGCGGTTGTGCCCGAGGTGGATCACCTCGGCGCCGGAAGCCTGCAGGATGCGCCGCATGATGTTGATCGAGGCGTCGTGGCCGTCGAACAGGCTCGCCGCGGTGACGAAGCGGATTTTGTGCTTCGCCTTGTAGACCAGGTTCTTGGACTGCGACAGATCAGTCATGGGGCAGGGATCCCCTCCTCAGGGGCCGGATAGCCTACTTGACGTTTACGTACGCGTCAACTTGGCGGTGCGCGCGCGGTACAAGCCGATCATGCCATCCCCACCTGCGCCAGGCGCGGGACGATGTCCTGCGGGCGGCTGCGGATCATGGCTTCGAGCTCCTTGCGCGCCGTCGCGTCGGCGAAGCGGTTGTCCATTTCCTGCGGGTCGTTGGCGAGATCGTAGAGTTCCCCGGTGCCGCTATGCATGTCCATGGTGAGCTTGTGCGTTTTCGTGCGCACCGTGCGCAGATCCACGTCCACGCCGGAGCGCGATGCGCGCAGGTCCCATTCGCTATAGGCGAAATCGCGGCTGTCGCGGTCGGTCTCGATCAGCTTGCGCAGGCTTCTGCTGTGCAGCTGTCTGTCCATGGAGATTCCAGCTAAGTCCGCGAAGGTCGCCGCCAGATCGAGGGTCGAGACCGGGTCGGCCACGACCTTGCCTGGCGGAACCCCCGGGCCGGAGAAAATCAAGCCGACGCGCAGCAGCCCTTCGTAGGGCATCGGCCCCTTCAGGATCAGGCCATGGTCGCCGAGCCAGTCGCCGTGATCGGTGGAATAGACCACCAGCGTATCGCGCTGGAGACCGAGCTGTTCCAGCTGCAGCCGGATGCGGCCGACATTGTGATCGATGAGAGAAATCATGCCGTAATAGTTGGCGATCAGTTCGCGCAACTGCTGATCGCTCTGCAGCGGAATTCGCGAGTACTCCTCGCGGATCTTGCGCAGGTGCGACACGATCTGCGGCTTGCCCTCCAGGCTCTGGCGGTGCCACCACGGACGGCGCTCAAGATCCAGCATGCGCTGCTGCGGCAGGTCCACCTCGTCCGGATGGTGCAGCCGGCTCCAGGGCTCCGGCGCGTCGAACGGGTGGTGCGGATCCGGGAACGAAGCCCAGAGGCAGAACGGCGCGTCCTTGTTGGCGTTCAGGAACTCGATGCTGCGATCGCCGATCCAGGTGGAATTGTGGAATGCGACGGGCAATCCGGAGTGGAAGGTCTGCATCGCCGTAGAGAGCGGCGGCAGTTTGGTTTCGTAGAGCCGCTGCAGGTTCTCGCCGCGGCCGCCCTTATGAAACCAGCGCTCGTAATGCTGGCCGCGCGGCGGTTTCATGGGCGGCCAGTGGTTGTGCCCTTCCACCATCAGCTCGACGTGCTCGAAGCCCATGTAAGGGCCGCTCCAGGCGGGATCCTGATCGCTGTTGCGGCACTCGGGAGAACCGGTGGCGGTAAAGGTATGCGAAGTGGCGAAATGCGCCTTGCCGACATAGCCCGTGCGGTAACCGGCCTTGGCGAAGGCGCCGGCGAATCCCGCTGCACCCGTCTTCGGATCGAGATCGATGCCGTTGTCCGACACGCCGTGCGTGTACGGCAGCAGGCCCGTCAGGATGGAAGCGCGCGAAGGCTGGCAGACCAGATTCGGCGTGATGCAGGCGGCGAAGCGCGTGCCGCCGTGCGCCATTGCGTCCAGGTGCGGAGTCTTTAGCTTGCGGCCCTCGAAGCCGTAGCAGTCGCCGCGCTGCTGGTCCGAGGTTATGAAAAGTATGTTCGGCTTACGCGCACTCAATTGTCCACCCTCGCGCCGGTGCTCTTCACCACCGGCGCCCAGCGATCGATCTCCGCCTTGATGAAGGCACTGAAGGCCTCCGGTGAGGCGCTCGGCGTCACCTCGATCCCGGCGGCATTGAAACGCTCGACCAACGCGGGGTTGCGCAGTGCCTTCAGGAACTCGTCGTAGATCCGCTTCACCACCGGCGCGGGCGTACCCGCGGGAACCGCGGGCCCCCACCACTGCACGGTCTCGAAGCCCGGCACTCCCGCCTCCTGGAAAGTCGGCGTGTCCGGCAAAAGCCGCTGGCGCACCTTGCTGGTTACCGCGAATGCCTTGAGCTTGCCGGCCTTGATGTGCTGCACCGTCGGCGGCAGTCCCAGCGACGCGAGCGGAATCTGCCCGCCGAGGAGGTCGACGATGGCCTGTCCGCCGCCCTTGTACGGCACATGCGTGATCTGCAGGTTTCCAGCGATGGTCTTAAACAACTCCGCAGCGAGGTGTTGCGGGGTACCGTTGCCCGGGCTGCCGTAAGCCAGCTTGCCTGGATTCTTTTTCACGTAGTCGATCAATTCGGGAAGGTTGTTTGCCGGCACCGAAGGATGGCCGACGAGGATGTGCGCGCCGCTCACCATCTGCGTGATCGGGATGAAGTCCTTCACCGGGTCGAAGGGCAATTTCGCGAACAGCGAAGGTGCGCTGGTGTAGGCATCGGCGTAGAAAAGGATGGTGTAACCGTCGGGAGCGGCTTTGGCGACCGCCTCGGCGCCGATATTTCCGGCGCCGCCAGTGCGGTTCTCGACGACGATCGGCTGGCCCATGGATTCCTGCAGCAGCGGCGCGATGACGCGCCCGCTCATGTCCATGGCGCCGCCCGCCGCGTAAGCGAGGATCAGGCGGATGGGCTTGTGCGGATAGGGTTGCGCGGATGCCGAGCCAAGTACCAGCGCAGCGGCAAATGCCAAGAGTACTCTCATGACGATCTCCTCTTCTGCGGCGCATCGCGCCAGAGCCTAATCCCGATAGCCGGGGTCCTTCGAGTCGATGAGCCGTTGCATTGCGGCGAACACATCGTAGCAGGTGCGCTTTTCGCCGGGACCTGATTCGCGCACCGTTTGCGCGAACACCTCATCGCGAATCGGATTGAGCGGGCCGGCCGCGCTTGCGGCGACCTGCACGTCGCAGGCGCGCTGCAGGGTCCACAACGTCATGAATGCTTCCGGCAGCGAAGGCCCCCAGGCCAGCAGGCCATGGTTGCGCAGGATGACCGCTTTCCTGTCGCCGATGCTTGCCAGCAGGCGCGTCTTTTCTCCCGCCTCCACGGTGATCCCCTCGAAATCGTGATATGCGACGCCGCCATGCAGCTGGGCGGCGTAGAAGTTCGTCGGGGAAAGCCCATCCTGCAGGCAGGCCACCGCCATTCCGGTGGTGGTATGCGTGTGCATCACGCAATGCGCGCTGGCGACGTTCCCATGGATCGCGCTGTGGATGGTGAATCCCGCCTTGTTCACTGGCCACTTGCTTTCGCGCACTGGATTTCCCTCGATGTCGATCAGCACCAGTGAGGACGCGGTGATCTCGCTGTAGTGCAGGCCGAAGGGATTGATCAGAAAAAACCTCTCCGGCCCCGGCACGCGCAGCGTGATGTGGTTGAAGATCATTTCCACCCAACCCAGGTGATTGAAGATGCGGTAGCAGGCCGCAAGCTGCAGGCGCGCTTCGCGCTCCGCCTTGCTCATCGGCAGCTTGCGCAGGCGCGCAGTGCCTTGGTGGTAGATCGTCATCTGCAGTCGAAGATGCGCTCTGAGTTGCGCCCGCGCATAGCTGCCTCCTCCGGGAGACCGCAAGCCTAGTGGCAGGCCAGCCTAAAATCAAACCTTTCCGACACCGATTTCGCATATGCGGATGCTTGCCGTCCTGCTGTTTGCAGCGATTCCTGCCCTGGCGCAGGAACCGGCGACGATCTCGGTGCTCGAGCGGCGCGAGATCGCACTCGATTCCGGCGCGGGCATGGCGGGGAGCGAATTGCGCCTGACGCTCGCGTATCTGGACGGTAGCGGTTGGACGCTGGAAGCGATTGCCGCGGCGGCGAATGAGAGCGCTCGAATCCTGAGGCAGTGTGGCCTCGCGCTGAAGACCGCGGAACTGATACGAGTCGCAGCGCCAGGCCGATTTCACGATTTTTCGACGCCTCTTTCGCGGCAACTGGCGGCGGCGCTGCAGCTGCGCAAGCCGACCATCTACTTCGTCGCCGGCACGCGCCAGCGTCCCGCTTTCGATGCGGAAGCGATCGGCCGCGGCAACAGTCGCACGCGGCCCGAATTGAGGGACACCGTCTGGATCACGCGCGGCGCGTGCGATCTCGCCGTCACCCTGGCCCACGAGCTCACGCATGTGCTCATGGACAGCGGCGAGCATGCGGACGAGCCGGGCAACCTGATGCGCGAGGAAACCGCGCCCGGCAATACACAGCTCTCGGTTGTGCAATGCGCGCGATTGCGCGAGAACGCTACGGCGAACGGACTGCTCAGCCTGCCCTAGCGGCCGCGCACGAGGCTCTCGATGATCGGGCAGGCCACTTTTCCGCGCCGCACGTCGAGCAGTTTCAGGCGCTGGTAATAGCGCACCGTTTCCACGCCCACCCCGCAGGCCCTGGCAAACGCGCCGATCGTCAGATTCCCCATCTGCCACCTCGCCTTGACTCCGTACCCGGCTACGGAGGGTAGACTACCGCTCGATGAATTCGATCGCATCCCGAACTTCGGCGCAGACCAGGCTCTCGGACGAGGCCAGGACCGGCGGCTCAATCGCGGCCGGTGTCGCCGCAGCGCTCGGCGCCTCGGTCTGCTGCGCAGGGCCGTTCGTGCTGGTGACGCTCGGCATCGGCGGCGCCTGGCTTGCCAATCTGCGCGCGTTCCAGGACTACTATTATCTGTTCGTCGCCGCGGCGCTCGCGTTCTTCGGCTTCGCGTTTTACCGCCTCTATCTGAAACCTGCTCCCTGTGCGCCCGACGGCAGTTGTGTGACCATGCCCGGACGGCGCCGACAGCGGATCGCGTTCTGGACCACCCTGGTATTCGCCAAGGCGCTGATCCTGTTTCCGGTCTATGCGCCCTATCTGCTCGCTTAGCATCGCACTCGCGCTCGCCGTGACGGCTGCCACGGCGCAGGCCGAGCCGCGCACCGTGACGCTCGACGTGCAAGGCATGTATTGCGCGGTCTGCCCTCTCACCGTCAGCCGCGCGCTGAAGAAGGTTCCGGGCGTGATCGAGGCCAAGGCGAGCTACCCGGACAAGTCCGCGACCGTGACTTACGACGACGCGAAGACCCGCATCGACGAGCTCGTCAAAGCAACTGCTGGCGCGGGCTATCCGTCTGCGCCGAGAAGCTCCAAGTGAACGCGCCGGTCCTCATCAGCACCCTCACCTGCCCCGCCTGCGGTCAGGCGAGCGCCGAAACCATGCCCACCGACGCTTGCCTGTTTTTCTGGCTTTGCCCAGCTTGCGGTGCCCGCGCGAAGCCGAAAGCGGGCGACTGCTGCGTGTTCTGCAGCTACGGCTCGGTGCCCTGTCCGCCGGTGCAGCAGAGCCGGGGTTGCTGCGCCTGACTTAGTTTTTTCTTCGCCGCATCAGGTAGTAGGCTGCCGGGATCACCAGCATCGACAGCAGCGGCGCGGTGATCATGCCGCCGATCATCGGCGCGGCGATGCGCTGCATCACCTCGGCGCCGGTGCCGTCGGACCACATGATGGGGGCGAGCCCGCCGAGAATCACCGCCACCGTCATCGCCTTCGGCCGCACGCGCTGCACCGCGCCATGGTCGATCGCCTCGAACAGCTTCTCGTGCGGGTACTGCGCGAGCGCGTTCCTCAGGTAGAGGAGCATCACGACACCGAACTCGGCAGCGAGGCCGGCGAGCGCGATGAAGCCGACCGCGCCCGCCACCGACAGGTTGTGGTCAAGCAGGTACAGGGTCCAGAAGCCGCCGATGAGGGCGAACGGCAAGGTGAGCATGATGAGCGCGGCCTCGTCGAAGCGCCGGAACGTCAGGTATAGCAGCACGAAGATGATCGCGAGCGTGAACGGGATCACGACGCCGAGCCGCTTCTGCGCCCGCTCGAGGAACTCGAACTGGCCGGACCAGGCCACCGACACGCCGGGAGCGAGCTTCACCTCGCGCGCCACCGCCTGCTTCGCATCGTTCACCACGGCAACGAGGTCGCGCCCGCGGATGTCGACGTAGATCCAGCCCGCCAGGCGCGCATTCTCGCTGCGCAGCATCGGCGGCCCGTCGGAGATGCCGAGCTTCGCCACCGTGCCGAGCGTAATCTGCGCGCCGGCTTCGGTGACGATCGGCAGCGTGCGCAGGTTTTCGAGTGAGTCGCGCAACTCACGAGGGTAGCGCACGCTGATCGGAAATCGCCGCCGGCCCTCGATGGTTTCGCCCACCGTCTCACCGCCAATCGCGCTCGAAACGACGGACTGGACATCGGCGATGTTCAGCCCGTAGCGCGCGGCGGCGGCGCGATCGATGTCAACGTCGATGTAGCGCCCGCCGGTGACGCGCTCGGCCAGTACCGAGGTAGCTCCCGGCACAGTCTTGACGACACGCTCGATCGCCTGCGCCGCCTGCTCGATCTCCGCCAGGTCGTTGCCGGACACCTTGATGCCGAGCGGGCTTTTGATGCCAGTAGCGAGCATGTCGATGCGGTTGCGGATCGGCGGGATCCAGATGTTGGCTAGGCCGGGCAGCCTCACCAGGCGATCGAGTTCCTCGACCAGCTTCTCGGGCGTCATGCCCGGACGCCATTCACTGCGCGGCTTCAATTGCACGGTGGTCTCGACCATCTCGAGCGGCGCCGGGTCGGTTGCGGTTTCGGCGCGGCCGATTTTGCCAAACACGCGCTTCACTTCCGGAACGGTGGCGATCAAACGGTCGGTCTGCTGCAGGATTTCAGCCGCCTTGGCGGGCGAGAGCCCGGGCAACGCGGAAGGCATATACAGGAGGTCACCCTCGAAAAGCGGCGGCAGGAACTCCCCGCCCAGTCGCGATACCGGAATTGCCGTCAGCATCAGCAGCACCAGGGCGGTCAGCAGCGTTGCCTTCGGCCAGCGCAGCACCCACGCCAATACCGGTTGATACACCGCGATCAGAAGTCGGTTGAGGGGGTTCTTGCGCTCCTCGGGAATGCGGCCCCGTATCAGGTAGCCCATGAGGACCGGGATCAAGGTCACCGCAAGTATCGCGGACGCAGCCATGGCGTAAGTCTTGGTATAGGCAAGTGGCGAAAACAGGCGTCCTTCCTGTGCTTCGAGCGCGAACACCGGGATGAAGGAGAGTGTGATCACCAGCAGGGAGAAGAACAGCGCCGGACCGACTTCCACCGCCGCGTCCCCGATCAGCCGCCAGCGCTCTTCGCCAACAGCGTTGCTCCCCTCGAGTTTCTTGTGCGCGTTTTCGATCATCACCACCGCCGCATCCACCATCGCCCCGATCGCGATCGCAAGCCCGCCCAGGGAAAGAATGTTGGCATTCACACCCTGGTAGTACATGACGATGAACGCGGCGAGCACCCCGAGCGGCAGCGTTACGATCGCGACCAGCGCGGAGCGCAGGTGCAGGAGGAACGCGACGCAGACGAGCGCCACAACGACGAACTCCTCGGCCAGCTTGTCGCGCAGGTGCGCGACCGCACGTTCGATCAGGCCGGAGCGGTCGTAGGTCTCGACGATCTCCACGCCCTGCGGCAGGCCCTTCTTGAGCTCCCCCAGCTTGGCCTTGACCGCAGCGATCGTCTCGAGCGCGTTCTTGCCCGAGCGCATGACGATCACGCCGCCGGCGACCTCGCCCTCGCCGTCCAGTTCCGAGATGCCGCGGCGCATTTCCGGGCCGATCTGCACGCGCGCGACGTCCTTCAAGGTCACCGCAATCCCGCCCTTGGCCGTCACCAGCGGGATGGCGCGAAAATCGTCCAATTTTTTCAGGTAGCCGCTCGCGCGTACCATGTACTCGGCTTCGCCCAGCTCCACCACCGAGCCGCCGGTCTCGCGGTTGGCGCTCTGGATGGCCGCGATCACGCGCGTATGCGGTATGCCGTAGGCGCGCAGGCGGTCCGGGTCGAGCACCACCTGGTATTGGCGCACCATGGCACCCACCGACGCCACTTCGGCAACGTTGGGCAGGGCCTTCAGCTCGTACTTGAGAAACCAGTCCTGCAGCGCGCGCAGTTCTCCCAGGTCGTGGCGGCCCGTCCGGTCTACTAGCGCGTACTGGTAGATCCAACCCACGCCCGTTGCGTCGGGCCCCAGCGCAGGCTTGGCCTGCAGCGGCAGCCGGGATTGCACCTGACTCAGGTATTCCAGCACCCGCGAGCGCGCCCAGTAGGGATCGGTGCCGTCCTCGAACAGGATGTAGACGAAGGAATCGCCGAAGAAGGAGTAGCCGCGCACCGTCTTCGCCCCCGGCACCGACGACATGGTCGTGGTGAGCGGGTAAGTCACCTGGTCCTCGACGATGCGCGGCGCCTGGCCGGGAAACGTCGTGCGGATGATCACCTGTACGTCGGAAAGATCCGGAATCGCATCCAGCGGCGTCTTCATCACCGCGTAGACGCCCCAGGCCGCGAGCAGCACGGTTGCCATCAGCACCAGGAAGCGGTTGCCGATCGACCAACGGATCAGCGCGGCGATCACTTGGTGCCCCGGGGAGCGATCCTCTCGATCATGTAGTCCCCGCTCTTGTCGGGCTCGCCATGCATCTCGAACTCGACGGCGTCACCCTTTTTCAGCTTCGCCAGCGCGGCCTTGTCGGCAACGCTGAAGCCCATTTTCATCTGCGGCCACTTCATCGAAAGGATGGGCTCATGGTCCAGCTCGACGCGCGCTTTCGCAGGATCGATGTCCGTCACCCGGCCGCGACCTTTGTGCATCGCTTTCTCCGCCGGCATCTTCCCCGGCGCCTCCAGGCGGTCCAGCGTGCTCTTCAGGCTCGCCTCGGAATCGATCAGGAACTGGCCTGATACCACCACGCGCTCGCCGGGCTTGAGCCCTGCCAGGATCTCCGTGCGGCCGTCCATCTCCGCGCCTGCCTTCACCGTCGCCGCGCGAAAGCGCTCGCCGTCCATGACCACCACCACCGTGCGCGTGCCGGTGTAGATCAGCGCTTCCGAGGGCACCGCGAGCACCTTGCGCGCTACGGAGATCAGCGACACGTTGGCGAACATTCCGGGTTTCAGTTCGAGCCGCGGATTGGCCAGCGCGATGCGCGCCTTGAGCGTCCGCGTCTGCGGGTTCAACTCCGGATAGACGTAGTCGAGCCGCCCCTCGAAGGTTCGGCCGGGCAGCGTCGGCACCGTCGCTTCCGCGCGCAGGCCCTGCTTGAGCGAGGCGCCCTGCATCTCCGGCACTTCCACCTGGATCCATACCGAGGACAGGTCCGTGAGCACGAAAGCAGGCGCGCCGGGCTGCACCATGGCGCCTTCCCGGACGCCCAGCTCGCTCACGATGCCGGAGATGGGCGCGACCACCGGCACCCTGCGGCTCGCCGTGCTGGACTGTTCGAGCCTGCGGATCTCTGCCTCCAGGAGTCCGAGCAATTCGAGCCTGCGGCGCCCGGCGCGCGCGAGCGGCTCATCCGCGGCGTTCGCCTGCGCCATGCGCCGCCCGAGCAGGTACTCCTCCTGCGCCGCCAGCAGCTCGGGCGAGTAGATCTCCGCCAGCACCTGTCCCGCGCGCACCGGATCGTTCGCCGCACGCACGTGCAGCCGCTCGACCCAACCCGCGGTGCGCACTTCGACGCGCGCGATGCGGCGCTCGTCGGCCTGCACCGAACCGACGGCCGGCATTTCCTGCTTGAACTCCACGATCCCAGCCTGCACGGTGCGCATGCCGAGGTTCTGCTGCGCGCGCGCGCTGACCGTGACACCGCTGTCCGCACCCTGCTTCTCGTCGCCATATACGGGCACCAACTGCATGTCCATGAAGGGCGACTTGCCCGGCTTGTCGAACTTCTGCTGCGGGAACATCGGGTCGTGGTAATA
This sequence comes from Nitrosomonadales bacterium, assembly GCA_005240145.1. Taxonomy (GTDB): domain Bacteria; phylum Pseudomonadota; class Gammaproteobacteria; order Burkholderiales; family SG8-39; genus RBG-16-66-20. Next base: position 34,418 of record SBAS01000116.1, read on the forward strand.
GAGGGGCTTGCGCTCGCCCGCCGGCGCGGCCGTGGGCGCCGAGGCGACGGTCTCATGGCTGGCGCTTCGCTTGCCGAGGTAGTAGCCCCCGAAAGCAAGCGCAGCGGCGAGCGCAATTGCGATTACGGTTTTCATCGGTCGCCTCCGTCGTGCTCGAAGTACTGCAGCGCAACGCGCGCCTTTGCCTGCGTGGCGCGCAGGGCCAGTTCCTGCATGCGCGCATCTATCAATTGCCGCCGTGCGTCGAACACTTGCGCCAACGGCACGGCGCCGGCGCCGTGCGCGCCGACCAGCGCGTCGAGACGCGCTCTCGAATCGGGCAGGATCGCTTCCGAAACGTTTCTCAGCCGTTCGCCGGCGATGCGCCATTCGGCGTATGCCGCCTCCAGCTCCGCGCGCAACTGCCGCAACTGGTCGGCACGCTGCTCGCGCACGCGCTCGGCGAGGCGCAATTTCGCTTCGAGCTGGCGATCCTGTTTCTTTTCGGCGAAGAACGGCAACTCAAACGACATCTGGAACATGAGCATGTCGGAACGGCCCCCACTGCGCGCGAAGTAACCGACCTCGACCGAGCGGTCGGGCGTGGAGGCTTCGCGCGCGAGCGCGGTGTCGGCGTCGGCGACGCCTTGCATGCGGGCAAACGACCGTTGCAGCGGATGCGACTCGAGCGCCTCCCGCGCCACCGCGATCGATGCCGGAGCACGGAATTCCGGTAGCGTTTCCGGCAACTCGTGCGATCCGGCCCCCGGGATCCAGCGCGCCAGACTCGCGCGTGCGCGCTCCAGCTGGGCCACGATCTCGAGCCGGCGATCCGTCGACTGATTCTGCAGTTGGCGTGCGGCAAGCACATCCGGCAGCGAACCCTTCCCTGAGGAGAGCGCGATACGCGCCAGCTCGATGGCCCGCTCGCTTTCCGTCGCGATTTCGCCGACCAGGCGGGCATTGGCGGCCGCAAGCCACGCATCGATCCAGGCGACCCCCACGTCGCGCAGAATCGCCTGGCGTGTCGCGAGCGCTTCAGCGCGCGCCTGCCCGGCTTCGGCAAGCGTGCGTTCGGTCCGCAGCCGGCGCTTGTCGCCGCCGGGAATCATCTGCTCCCAGCTAACGCCGACCTGCGTCATGTCGTCGCGCGCGCCGGGGAAATTGCGCGCCGGAAAGTTCAGCGCACCGAATTTCAGACGCGGATCGGGCAGCGCGCCGTCGGCGACCGAAGTCTCGTCGGCCGCGCGGGCGTTCAATTCCAATGCCCGCAGCGCCGGTTGAGAGTCAAGCGCGCGACGGCGTGCCTCATCAAGGGAAAAGGTCTGCCCAAAGACAGGTGAAATGACCGCCAGCGCGACCAGCAATACAAGCGAAACACGCATCTGAACCTCCGCAATGCAGAACCACTGCCGGCGGCTGCCGGCAGAGCGATCTCAATCGCGGAAAATCAGATGAGGAAAGACTGAAAGAGTATTCGCGGCGGCGGCGCACCCGCGTGTGGGAGCGCGCCGCGACGAATCACCTCAGGGGTTGCCACCGTCGGGCTCGCCGCCAGGATGACGAGTGGGGCGGGAGTCCACGCATGAACGTGAATCTGGGGCGTGTCGGAGTTCTGATCGGCGCTAAGGCAATGCGCAAGGCAAAGGTTCGTGTTCTCCGCGGGTACCTCGTGGCACGTGGGTTTGGCCGCCTGCGCCGCGAGCGCTTGTGCCGGGGTCATACGTAGCGAGTCGCAGGTAGCCACGGCGAGCGCCGCCTGCGCAAAGAACAGCGCACCGAGCAGCAATCTGGCGACAAATCTGCGTGAACCCTTTGTTTGCATGAAATTATCTTACGCCAACTGAGGGCTGGCGACCCGCGAGGACTATCGTAATAGCACCCGCGTTCCGCCAGTTGATGTAGGTGAACAAAGCCGGACGCTTTCCACCTAACGCACCCGCCACTGGTCTTGGCCCCGAGCGCCGCTATTTCGCCATCTCGATCTTGGTCACGGTGAAGGCGCCGCCCAGCTTCTCCGCGTCGAATTTCACCGTGTCGCCTGGCTTCAGCTTGTCCAGCATCGCCGGATCCTTGACCTGGAACACCATCGTCATCGCCGGCATGTCGAGGCTCGGCATCGGGCCGTGCTTGATAGTGATTTTCTTCGCATCCTTGTCGACCTTGCGGATCTCGCCATCGGCCATCTCGGGCGCCTGCGCGAACGCAGCGCCGGCTGCCAGCGCGATGAGTCCTGCTGCAAATCGTTTCATCGATCTCTCCTTATTTGACCGTGATCCTGCCGACCATCCCGGCCTCGAAATGACCGGGAACCAGACAGCCGAAATGGAATTCGCCCGCTTTGGTGAACTGCCACGTCATGGTTTCCGCCTTGCCCGGCGCGACATGCGCCATGTACGCCTCGTCGTGCTCCATGGTGGGATGCTTTTTCATCAGCTCGGCATGTTCCTTCAACTCCGTCATCGTGCCGATGACCATTTCGTGAATTTGCTTGCCATGGTTCTTCACCACGAACTTCACGGGGTCGCCGCGCCTGATGGTGAGGCTGTCGGGCACGAAGCGCATCTTGTCACTCATGTCGACCATGACGGTGCGCGACGCTTTCCTGGGATCGCCTTCGCGCCCGAACTCCTTCTCCTCCGTCGAGATCGGCTTGGTGGCCTTCTTGCCGTGCTTCGGCTCGCCGTGCGCGAGCGCCTGTCCAGAAGCGAACGCAATGCTCAAGGCGGTGGCAAGTAGCGTGTGATTCATGCTTTCCTCCTATTCGAGTGACTGTGCGTCAAAAAATTCAATGCTTGCCGTGTCCGGCCGGTTTGCGAACACTGACGGTCGGTCCTCGCTGCTTCGCCGCCGGCGCCACGCGCTCAGCGAGCGGCGCCGTGCCGTTCCATTCGTAGGCCACCGTGCCCGCCGGGTGCTTGTACCAGCCGGGGTCCTTGTAGTCGTTGCGGGCCAGGCCTGCGCGGATCTTTACCGTCGTGAACATGCCGCCCATCTCGATGGCGCCGAACGGCCCGGTACCGGTCATCATCGGCAGCGTGTTGTCCGGCAGCGGCATTTCCATCTCGCCCATGTCGGCCATGCCACGCTCGCCCATCACCATGTACTCGGGCACGAGGCGCAGGATCTTCTCGGCCACGCCGCGATGATCGATGCCGATCATGTTCGGCACCTGGTGCCCCATGGGATTCATGGTGTGGTGCGACTTGTGGCAATGAAACGCCCAGTCCCCGGGGTCCGTGGCATCGAACTCGATCGCGCGCATCTGCCCCACGGCAACATCGGTCGTCACCTCCGGCCAGCGCGAGCCGGGCGCTGTCCAGCCGCCGTCGGTGCCGGTAACCACGAACTCATGCCCGTGCAGGTGGATCGGGTGGTTGGTCATGGTGAGGTTGCCGATTCGGATCCGCACCTTGTCACCCAGCCGGCAGACCAAAGGATCGATGCCCGGGAATGCCCGCGAATTCCAGGTCCACAGGTTGAAGTCGAGCATCGTGTTGGTCTTCGGCGTGTAGCTGCCAGGGTCGATGTCATAGGCGTTCAGCAAAAAGACGAAGTCGCGATCGACCTTCATGAAGGCCGGATTCTTCGGATGCGTGATCCAGAACCCCATCATCCCCATCGCCATCTGCGTCATTTCGTCAGCGTGCGGGTGGTACATGAAGGTGCCCGGACGCTTCGCAACGAATTCATAGACGAAGGTCTTGCCGACCGGAATCTGGGGCTGGTTGAGCCCGCCCACGCCGTCCATGCCGTTGGGCAGCCGCTGTCCGTGCCAATGGATGGTGGTGTGCTCGGGCAGCTTGTTGGTGACGAAAAGGCGCACTTTGTCGCCTTCCACGACTTCGATGGTCGGCCCGGGCGATTGCCCGTTGTAGCCCCAGAGGTTCGCCTTCATCCCCGGCGCGATCTCGCGTACCACCGGTTCGCCGACCAGGTGGAATTCCTTGACGCCGTTCTTCATGCGCCAGGGCAAAGTCCAGCCGTTCAAGGTCACCACCGGGTTGTACGGGCGCCCGCCCGCGGGCGCGAGCGGCGGCTGGGTCGTCGCCTTGTCCATGCTGGGGGCCTCGGGAACCGCGCCCTGGGCCGCGCGGCTGACCGCCGCGGCACCGAGCATCGCCGCACCCGCGGTCTTGAGAAAACTTCTGCGATTCGTCATTTTTGCGCTCCTGGTGAACCGGCGGTCAGCGCCGCCTGCAGATCGGATTCGGCGAGCCAGAAGTCGCGCAGCGCTTCGATATAGGCGTTCACGCTCGTCACCGAATCACGCGAATCGGCGAGCAGCTCGAACACGCTCGCCAGCATGCCGTTGTAGCGCAGCAGCATTTCCTCGGAGATGCGTTTCCTGAGAGGCACGATTTCATCGCGGTAGTGCTTCGCCAGGTCGAACGTGGTCCGGTAGGCGGCGTAGGTTTCCCGCACTTCGGATCGGGCCCGGATCGCGCTATCAGCGACGCGGTTTACCGACTGCATGTACAACTGCTCCGCCCGCGCCACGCGCGCGCCGCCGAAATCGAAGATCGGAATGCGCAGCTCGACCTCCCAGCCGCGCTGCGCGGGCTTGTCGGTTTCGCTGTTGTTGTGCAGGCCGAACTCGAGCAGGTCGACGAAGCGGGTGATGCGCGCAAGGCCCATCGACCGGGCGAGCGCCTCGGTCTCGCGCCGCGCGCCCTGCACATCCAGGCGTTGCGCCAGCGCCTGCGCTTCCAGGTCTCCCGCCTCGCGCGCGACTTTCGGCAGGTCCGGCAGGCGCTCTGGCAGCGCAAAGCGCAGATCGTCGCCCCACAGCCCCATCGCCCGAGAAAGCCGCTCGCGCGCCGCTACTTTCGTCTGCCTGACCCGCGCAAGTTGCGCGGTAGTTTCCGCGTAGAAAACCTGTTCGCGGGCCTGATGCAGCTTTGGCCAGTTGCCGGCCGCCGCCATGCGCCGGGCCAGGTCGGCGCTCGCCTCGGCGGCGAGCTTCACCTGTTCCATGTAGCGCACGCCTTCCTCGGCCGCTAGCGCGGAAAAGAACGCCTTGCGCGCTTCAAGCGCCAGCTTGAGCGTTTCGCCCGCAGCGCGCGCCTGTGCCGATTCGAAGCGCCCGCGCTCGACTTTGGTCGAAAGCGGAATACTGATGAGACCGAGAACATCGAAGAACACGCTGCGCTCCAGCTCGGTTTCGTTGCCGCGGCGCAGGCGCGCGAACGAGAACGTCGGTCCGCTCCAGCGGCTGGCCTGGACCAGGTCGGCCTCCGCGATTCCCATTTCGGCGTAACTCGCCTGCAGGCTTGGATTATTGAGCAGCGCGATCTGCGCCGCGCTCTCCGCCGTCAGGGGTTGAGCGAGCAGTTCCTTCACCCGCGTCCGCACGGAGTTCGCCTCGTCGGGCGAACGCTGCCATTTCGGCTCCTGCCCGATTCGGTTCTTGACCGCGCGCTGCACTGTGCCGAAGCCGCCATCTTCCGAGAACGACACGCAACCGGCTAGCAGCGCAACGACGAGGATTGCGAGGGCGGTTTTCATTTATGCGCTCCATGCCCGCCTTGCACCGAAGGCCTTGCAGCGGGCTTCGCCGCAATACCGGGCTGCTGCCGCACGTGGCCGATGTGCCCCTTGAGCCGGCCAACCTCCTGATTCATCTCCCGCCAGCGGGCGATCTCCTGATCGACATACGGCCGATAGTCCTTGAATGCCGAGTCGTAGGACGGCGCGGGCGCAGCTGCCTTCGGTTCGGCCGGATCCGTCCGCGCGGGTGCCTGCGCGGCAGCGCTGCCGGCGACCAGGGCCGCAAGCGTAAAACTAGAAATTCTCAAGGTCATTCTCCCAACGTAAACAGCCGCACGCAAAGCGTGCCAAAACGATGCGCGTTCAGCGCATCGTGGACTGCTCAGCGTTCAGGGAGCGAGGGGTGGGCGTTGCAACCGGTCGGGAACGTGCAGCGGCGTGCCGGGAGCCACGAACTCGGGCCTCGTCCAGGCGAGCTGAACGGCACCGGTGAAATGGGACTCCGAAATCAAGGCGGTGCAGGCAAAGTGGCAAAGCGAGCAATTGTGGCAATCGCCGGCCGGGGTTTCCGAGCCCGTCTCCTGCTGGTGTTGCTCGCAGCCTTCGGCCATCTGCTCGGACGCCACGCCCGGCTGGCCGGACATGGCGAGGCTCAGCGCGCCCGCCGCCGATACCGACACTGGCAACCACAGCGCCATCAGGACCAGCACCAGTTTTCTGGCCAACCGCATCATGCTTGGACGGCGCCGGGGGTCATGAGTTCCATTCTAGCGCAACGTGCCCGGCTTTCCGGGGCCGGCGAGATCGTCCAGGATCGGGCAGTCCGGCCGGCCGTCGCCGTGGCAGTTGTGCGTCAGGTGTTCGAGCGTCGCCACCATCGACTGCATTTCCAAGATACGTCGCTTGAGGCCCTGCATGTGGCCGCCGGCGATCTTCTTCACCGAGGCGCTGGGGCGCGACTTGTTCTGCCATAACGCGAGCAGCTCGCGGATGTCCTCCATCGGGAAACCCAGTGTGCGCGCGCGCTTGATGAAGCGCAGAGTGTGCACGTCGCCGTCGCGGTAGACGCGGTAGTTGGCGTAGGTGCGGGTGACTTTCTTCAGCAATCCGATCGCCTCGTAGTGACGGATCATCTTCACCGAGACGCCGCTTTCCTTCGCCGCCCGCCCGATGTCGCGCAGCCCGCGCCCGATGGCGTCGGCGTGCTCGAGAAATACGTCTGCTTTGCCCATCTCCGTCTCCTCCTTGTCGCGCTCAGTTTCCCGGCTTCCAACGCTTGAGCAGCAGCGCATTGGTGACTACGCTTACGCTGCTGAGGGCCATAGCGGCGCCTGCCACCACCGGGCTGAGCAAACCGAACGCGGCGAGCGGTATGCCGATCACGTTGTAGATGAACGCCCAGAACAGGTTCTGCCGGATCTTGGCGTAAGTGCGCCGCGAAATGTCGATAGCAGCGGCAACCAGGCGCGGATCACCCCGCATCAGCGTGACGCCTGCGGCATGCATCGCCGCATCGGTACCCGATCCCATGGCAAAGCCGATGTCGGCTGCCGCGAGCGCGGGCGCATCGTTGATGCCGTCGCCCACCATCGCCACCACGCCGTGCGCCGCGCACAGTTCCTGCATCACGCTCGCCTTGTCCCCGGGCAGGATCTGCGCGCGCACCTGGCGGATGCCCACGCGCGCGGCGATCGATTCCGCGACCGCGCGGCTGTCGCCGGTGAGCATCACGGTTTCGATTCCCTGGCGCGCCAGTTCCGCGATCGCCTCTGTGGCTTCGGGTTTCAACTCGTCGCCGATGCCCAGGAGCGCCAGCACTCGCGGCGATCCGGACAACTCGGCGAGCCAAGACACGGTCTGGCCCTGCTTCTCGGTGCGCTCGCGCTTCGCCTCCAGCGAGGTCGTGTCCACCCCCAGTTCGCGCATCCACCGACTGGATCCGATGGCGAGCCTGCGCCCGCCGACGTTCGCCTCGACCCCCCGCCCCGCCGAGACCTTGAGACCTTCTGCCGCCGGCACCGCGACCGCTTCCCGGCCGGCGGCCGCGAGCACCGCTTTGGCGAGCGGATGCTCGCTGCCGGACTGGACCGCTGCGGCGAGCGCCAGAGCGGAAGCGCGATCGCCGTCGGCCGCTTCCAGCGCGACGAGCGTCGGCTTGCCCACGGTCAGCGTGCCGGTCTTGTCGAAGGCAACGACGCGCACGCCGTGCGCGATCTCCAGCGCTTCCGCGTCCTTGATCAGCACACCGTGCTTCGCCGCGACGCCAGTACCAGCCATCACCGCCGCCGGTGTGGCGAGGCCGAGCGCGCAGGGGCAGGCGATCACCAGCACCGCCACGGCATTCAGCACTGCCTGCTCCCATTGGCCGGTGAAGAGGCCCCAGCCAAGGAGCGTGAGCAGAGCGAGCACCAGCACCACCGGCACGAACACCGCACTCACCTTGTCCACCAGGCGCTGGATCGGCGCCTTCTTCGCCTGCGCGGACTCGACCAGCTCGATGATGCGCGCCAACACCGATTGCGTCCCGACCGCGGTCGCGTGCACGACGATAAGGCCTTCGCCGTTCACCGAGCCGCCAGTAACGCGCTCGCCCGGTCCCTTCGCGACCGGCAGGGATTCGCCGGTGATGAGGGATTCGTCCACGTGGGTCGAACCCTCCAGGACTACGCCATCGGCGGCGATGCGCTCGGCCGGGTGCACCACGATCGCATCGCCAACCGCGAGCGCCTCCAGCGGCAGCTCCACCTCGGCGCCGTCGCGGCGCACGCGCGCCCGGTCTGGGCGCAGCGCCTGCAGGGCGCGGATGGCCTCGGTGGTCTGGCGCTTGGCGCGGCCCTCGAGCCATTTGCCCAGCAATACCAGCGTGATCACCGCCGCACTCGCCTCGAAATAAAAGTGCGCCATGCCGTGGCCCCAATGGCGGATCACCATGTAGGCGGACAGGCCATAGGCAGCGCTGGTACCCAGCGCCACCAGCAGGTCCATGTTGCCGGTATGCGCAAGGAGCGCCTTCCAGCCGGCACGGTAGAAGCGCGCGCCGAGTACAAACTGGACTGGCGTCGCGAGCAAGAGCTGTCCCCAGCCTGGTAGCGACCCGTCGAAGCCAAATGGCTCGGCGAGCATCGGCAGCATGAGCGGCACCGTCAGCGCGGTCGAAACTGCGATCGGCCACCACGAGCGATCGGCGCCCGGCAGCGGCGCTGCGGAAATCAGGCGGGCTTCGTATCCCGCCTTGCGCACGGCCTCGACAAGCGACTGGGGACGCGCGCCTGCCGCCAGCGTCACCGTTGCCGTTTCGGTGGCAAGGTTGACCGCTGCGCTACCGACACCGGGCACTGCCTGCAACGCCTTCTCCACGCGTGCCACGCAGGAGGCGCAGGTCATGCCCTCGACCGGCAGGCGGATCTGTATGCTGGAATCCATGGCGCGCCCAGCCTAAAGTCTGCCACCATTGGAGGGTCAAGGCTTGACCCTGCCACCGTGGGAACCCTGAGGATGGGCGCACTACAGGAGAACACCATGATCGAGATCAAAGTACCGGACATGACCTGCGGCCACTGCGTGAAGACCATCAGCGAGGCCTTGAAGGGGCTCGATGCCACTGCCCGCATCGAAGTGTTGCTGGCCGATCACCTGGTGCGCGTCGAGAGCAGGGAAGCGCAGGAAGCCATCCTTCGCTGCGTCGCTGAAGCCGGCTATACGCCGACGCCAGCCTAGACCGGCATCCGCTTGCCCAAGTCGCGCAGCACCTCGCGCGCGCAGTTGTGACCCGGCGCGCCCGTGACCCCGCCCCCCGGATGGGCACCCGCGCCGCAAAGGTAGAGCCCCTTGACCGGCCCCCGGTAGTCGGCGTGTCCGAGCAGTGGCCGAGCCGACCAGAGCTGGTCCAGCGACAGCGCGCCGTGGAAGATGTCGCCGCCGACCAGCCCGAACTCGCGCTCGAGATCGGCCGGCGATAGCGCGCTTTGCCCGACGATGCTGTTGCGAAATCCCGGCGCGTGCGATTCGACCACGTCGAGGATGCGGCCCACCGCTTCATCCTTCCTCAGGTTCCAATCCGCATCCGGCGCGAAGTGCTGGCAAAAGAGGCTCGCGACGTGAGCGCCCGTGGGCGCAAGCGAATCGTCCAGCGTGCTCGGAATGACCATTTCGACGATCGGCTGGTTGGCAATGCCGCCGGAGCGCGCCTCCAGATAGGCGCGGTCCATGTAGCCGAGGGAGGGGGCAAGGATGATGCCACTCGCGTGATGCGGCCCGGAGTCCGGCAGGCAGGAAAACCGGGGCAGTTCCGCCAGCGCGACGTTCATGCGGAAGCTGGCCGAGCCGCACTTGTAGCGCTCCATGCGCGCAACGAACTCCGCGGGCAACTCGCTCCTGTCCATCAGTTTCAGGTACAGCAGCTTCGGATTGACGTTGGCGACGACGGCCCTCGCAGCGAGTTCCTTGCCGTTGCCAAGAACCACTGTGTTTGCGTGTACGCGCGCAACCGGCGTGTCGCAGGCGATCTCCACGCCCAGGCGCCGCGCCTCCGCGGCCAGCGCATCGCTGATCGCGCCCATGCCGCCTATGGCGTGGCCCCAGGCGCCGCGCTTGCCGTTGACCTCGCCGAAACAGTGGTGCAGCAGGACGTAGGCGGTGCCCGGATGAAAGGGACTGGCGTAATTGCCGACCACCGCGTCAAAGCCGAATACCGCCTTGATCGGTTCGGATTCGAACCAGCGCCCGAGCAGTTCGCCTGCGCTCCGGGTAAAGAGTTCGAGCAGGTCGCGCTGCGACTCGATGTCGAGTCTCCTCAGCTTTCCGCCGAACTTCAAGGCGCGAAATAAATCCGTGATTCCACCGCCGACATTGGGAGGCGTCTCGAGCACCGTCGCGCGCAGCACGTCGGCGAGCCTTTCAATGCTCTGGTAGTAGTCAGCCAGCTGCCCCGCATCGCGTGCTGAGAATTTGGCCACTTCGCGCTGCGTCGCTTCCAGGGCGCCGCCCACCTTGAGATAGCCACCATCCACGGGCAGGAAATTGGCGATCGGCCGCTCGACGATGCGCAGTCCGTGCTCGGCGAGCCGCAATTCGCGGATCACTTTTGCTTGCAGCAGGCTCACCGTGTAGGCCGCGACCGAGTTGCGGAAGCCGGGGTGGAACTCTTCTGTGACCGCGGCGCCGCCGACCACGCTGCGGCGTTCCAGAACTTTCACCTTGAGCCCTGCTTGCGCGAGGTAGCAGGCGCAGACCAGGCCGTTGTGCCCGGCGCCGACCACGATGACGTCGGGGTTCACTCGACGGTGACGGACTGCATCTGGTAGTAGGTAATGCTCGCGCTCATCTAGTTCCAACCTCGCTGGTCTTTTTTTTGGACTTTCAGACTCGCGTGGTCTGTTCCATTTAGAACGCGATATTCCTTCCTACCGTGCACCGTCTTACCTGTGTATTTGATCGAATCGCCGATGATGGGAAGTTGCATGTGAATCGTCAGTTCATGCTCCTTCTCTGCTTCACGGCAGCGAACGTCAATGCGCTTGATTAGCCCATGCAGATAGTCGTACTTCCCTTGATCGCTGAGCTTGTCAGTCTTGTCCAATTCGCTGCCGAACTCGCTCAGCCAATCGACCCATTTGCGCGCCTCAGAAGCGCCCTGCATTTCAGCGCGCCCATGAGCGATACGCTCGTCCAACTTAGCCATTTCCTCGTTCAGCTTCCTGACCATAGCCTTGTAGACGTTCTCGCTCACCTTCTTGAGTAGATGATTCACTTCGAGACTGGCGAGCGTCTCGCTGAGCTTCGCGTGATCGCTTTGAAGCTTTCTAACGTCCTTTTCGAGCTTCGCTGCCTGCTCAGCAGATAGTACGACGAGCCCATGCGCCTTCAATACGCGATTCTTGACATCCTCTTTCAGCTTATGTGAGTTCTTGTGTACCGACTTGATGAAGTCCCACACGATCTTGTCGGTCTGCTCGATATTCATTGAGCGAGTGAATCCGCAGTTCTTGCCATGCTGCCAAGGTGTCGCTGATCCACCTTTCTTTGCCCACTCACGCTCTTTGTTCGGACAGTAGTAGATCGCAACGCCCTGATTCGATCTACGTCCGCTGATCGCTCTGCCACAATGAGCGCAGTACATGAAGTCGCGCAGCAGATAGAAGTGCTTGGTAGTCGCGTTCTTCTGAAGCTGCCGCTTCGCTGACTCTGCGCGAACCTGCTGCGCTGTTACCCAAGTCAGATTGTCAACGATCCGTGGGCAATCTACTTTGACTATCTCGCCAGTCTTGTGATCCTTGAATTCGTAGTAGCCGTCGTAGTGCGTGTTTCCAACCACTGCATTGATTGAGCCAATAGTCCATAGTCCGCGTCTTCTCGGCAGCACGCCATTGTCATCAAGCAGCTTCTTTATCTTAGCGATGCTTGTCTTCTTGATGACCTCTTTGAAGATGCGCTTAACCCACCGCGCCTCGCTCTCCCTGATTACGAGCTTCTTGTTCTCGATGCTGTATCCATAAGTCGCTGCGCCACCGTGCCACTGTCCGAGCTTGACCTTGTTGAGCTTGCCAAATCTCGTGCGCTCCATGCGCACTGCGTTCTCATGCCCTGCGAACGCATCGAGCATCTGCTTCATGAGCAGATCGCTCGCGTTTGAAAGATCGAATTCGCCATCCTTCGTGTAGAGCGTTACGCCCTTCTTCTGACAAGCGTATCTGAGCGTGGACGCTACTTGATCGTTTCGAGAGAGCCTCGATTGATCGTAGACCCAAAGATGCTTGACGTTGCCTGCCTCGATCTCAGCGAACAATCTCGCGAGTACAGGACGAGTCGCGATGTCTTCGTGATGCGAGCTTGCGTCGCCTTCGTTCCAATGCTTCAAAGCGAATCCCAATGCCTTTGCGCGCTTCCTGCCTAGCTCCTCTTGCGTTTCGAGTGACGACCCTTCGCTCTTTTGCCGTTCCGTGGAGACTCGCGTGTAGATATGCAAGGTCTCTTGGAGGGTGTCAGTCGTCGCTTGTGGACTCTGAATTGCTGCACTCATGAGCGTTACTGTATAGCCGCAGGAGCGATATTCCTAGCCTGCGCACGCTTGCAGGATTTCCGTCGGAGAAAATGCTCTAGGGCTTGAGTGTGGAGGGAGTCTTACTAGGTGTAGGGCGCAGTGCTTTCGACATTCGCTGCTGAGCCTTAGTCAACGCCTGTCTAGCGCGTTCCTTCTTTACCTGCTGCTGCATTGCCTTCGCGCGATCAGACATTGCTTTCACTCGCTGCTGTTCGGGCGTTTGGGGGTTGATTGATTTGATTTCACTTAGGCGCATCTAGTATTTAGCGCACGCCCTTTCGACTCTTAAGTTTCAACGCACCAGGCAGCAAGCTGGTGTATTGCTGATACAGCTTGAACATGAACGCTACTCGACTCGCATCATCCTTGCTGCCCTTGTAGCCGTAAGCAACGTCAACTGCCCTATCAAGCTGCTGATGCGCTTTCTGCAATGCGAGCGGCATCGACAATGGATCGTAGAGATCCGCCAACGTCGATTGAGGAAATGCTTTCCGCGCTGCAAGCACTGCTTTTGCAGCTTTCTCAATATCTTTCTGCTGCTCTTGGTGCGGTGATTTGGGCCACGGAAAATTGTTGTACACAATTCCCGCCGAATAGCGAAAGTCACTCTTAAGTCTTCCGCATACCGTCCGCATCCATGCCATGTGCATGAACGACGTTAGTACTCCAAAGTGATAAAGCGTTGCATTCGGAACAACTAGCACCAGATTGCTTGCAAGAGTCTGCGGAGGCATAAATGCGATCGGCACATAATTTCTCCGCTCCGACGACACGCTCGGAATCAGCAGATAGTCTGCTGACGGAAAGTTCTCGACATGAAATCGAGTCGGTGTAAGCGCAAGCTTCTGCGTGGGAGCGCTCTTACTTGCCAATCGAACTGCCTTAACTGCCTGCACACGATTCATTACCTCGGGCATCGCTCTTAGCTCTGTCGGCGAGCAATCTCCGACCCACAAGCACCACCGCACGATTCCATTAATAAACTCCTCCGCCCCAACCCATCGCCTGAACAACTTAGCGCTAGCTGGTTCTCTCTTTACAAATTCCGATTTCTCGTCGTCACTGAACAAATAATTCCCGCCGTCAATTGGCTTGTTTCCAATGCCGATCTGCGGCACGTTGCATATCGGAAAGCTTCTGTTCTCTAAAACGACTAACGGCGCATCTGTTAAGTAGGGATTGATTTGTTTCGATACGATCTCGCGCGGCGTCGCATCGGCAATAGTTGCGTAGTCGAAGATTACTTTTCTCACTGCGTTAACGTAGGAGAAGCCGACGATTACGCAATGCACTGCTGCTATGGCTTTGCCCTCGTTTGTCCATCTAAATGTGCGATGGGCAAAATTAATTGAGATTCCTTGTCGCAACAGCCAACTCCAAAGCACCGCAACTTGCTCGCCTTGCACAATGCTGTTGGTCGAGACGAATGCAACTGCGATACGAGTGCCTTTAGCAAACTCCGCTGCCTTCACGTACCAACCTGCAACGTAATCGAGCAAGCCATAGTTCTTCAGCTTGCTTGCAACAAGCTCCATGTCGCCTTTTTGCGCAGGCGATTGAAATTTGCCGCCGACAAACGGAGGATTTCCGAATATGAAATTGCAGCGCCCTGCGTCTATCACTGTGCTCCACTCCACCTGCAAAGCGTTGCCACATACGATGTGCGGCGAATCGACAAGTGGCACAGTAGCGCGAGTATTTCCGAAGCGCTTCGCTGCTTCCAAGTTCTGCTGATGGTCTGTAATCCACAGCGCGACACGCGCTATATGCGCTGCTGCCTCGTCAATTTCGATACCGTAGAACTGACTGACTTTGACCCTGCACAGCGTTGCAACATCGAGCAAGCCTCTGCCTCGCCCAACGTTGAACAGCTCAGCTATTACCTCGTTCTCCAATCTGCGAAGCTCTCTGTACGCAATGACAAGAAAGTTTCCGCAGCCGCAAGCAGGATCGAAGAATGTGAGATTCGGTAGCTTGTCGTAGAGTGCTTGCAAGCGTGGCTTGCTGCGACGCGCAGCTTCGAATTCAGCGCGCAAGTCATCCATGAACAGTGGATTGATGACGCGCAGAATGTTGCGCTCGCTTGTGTAGTGCGCGCCAAGCTCTCTGCGTGTCGCCTGTCTCCGTGCGTCTGTATCGTGTTCCTCAAGTACGCCTTGAAACATCGCCCCGAAAATCGCAGGCGAAATCTCGCTCCAATCGAGCGCAATGCAAGTCATCAGCAAATCACGCAAGCCACTATCAAACGAAGTGATGCGAGTTCGCTCGCTGAACAGACTGCCGTTCACATACGCAAACGCTGCGAGCGTGTCGTCTAAGTTCTTCTGCCGCTCTGCTTCAGGCTGATTCAGTACGTCGAACAGTTCAGCAAGCCCTGATCCCAAATCAGTGCCGTCTTGTCGCGTGCGCTCGACCAAGCGCCGAAAGATGCCGTTCTCACCGAAGATGCTTGTGTCGTCTGCGAACAAGCAGAACAGCAAGCGCGTCAGAAATATCTCTAGATCGCGCCCTTTGAAGTTCGCTCGCAACAATGCTTCGTGCAGCTTGCTGATTGCATACGCGGCATTGCGATTGATCGGCGTTTCTTCAGTGATCGCAGCGTCTTCGCCCTCCAACAAGAATTTGAACCAACTCGCCTTCTGCGGCAGCTGATTCAGCTCACATTGAACTTGCTTCTTGTCCTTCAAGTCGTACAGATGAATGCGCGCGAAGTCGCTAGTGATGATGTAGCGCGGTCGCTCAGCTTCAGGCAGAGCCATGAAGTATTCTTGCGCTTGCTCATACGCGACAGCTAAATCCTTGCCGCGGCTTTTGTGTTCGACAATCAGCTTGCCAGGTATGAACGAGTCGATACGCCCACGCCCACCTGACAGTTTATGTACAGCTTGCTCGTAGATAGTCGCTGACTCAGCTCGAATGCCGTAGCACTCATAGAAGCGAGTCCAGAAGATAGAAGCTTGCTGCTGTTCGTTCGCAGCATCTTTGAACTGCCGCGCAAACGCAGTCAGTCGCTTCTTTATCTCAGCTAGCGACAGCGATGATGCCATCCAACTTGCCCCCTTTTGCGCAGCCTTGCACTGCGTCGCAAGTATGTTGCAGATACGGCAGATAGGCAAAAAGGAAGCGCGTCGCCGCGCCTCTTTCTTTGATCCCTAAGTCTGTATCGTTACCTGCCTATTTCTTCCCCTTGAATCCCTTTCGCACAGACGCACTAGCAGCCTCGATCTGCGTATCCAACTCGCCTGCTTCCACGGCCTTCTTCAGCGCGTCTAGCACTGAGACCAGCTCCGACTCGGTAGCGACTTCGATTGCGTTCCTACCCTTCGCGAAGTCGATCAACTTGCTTCCATAGCGAAGCTGTACGCAAGTCTTTCCGCTTTCAGCGCGAAACCACCACGGACGCACCTTGCGCGTCTGCTCGATGGATTGGACTTCGCCCGTAATTCGATCCTTCACGTTTCGGATTCGCTTCGGAGCGTAAGTCGCGCCCTCCTTGATCGCTTTCGCAAGCGCGATCTGATCTGCAAGCTTCGCAGACAGCTTGTTGCGGCGAAACTGAACAGGCGACATGACGTTGATGCGAACAGCCGCTACGAGCTTCAAACCATTCAATGCACTCATTTGGATC
>SBAS01000085.1 GCA_005240145.1 Nitrosomonadales bacterium
GGCGAGGCCAAGCCGGCGGCGAAGAAACCGGCCGGGAAATTCGACGACATGGAAGACGACATTCCGTTCTGAGCACTCCGGTTGACGCTATAATCCATGCCAATTCAGGAACTTGAGTCACGAAGATGCCGATCTACGAATACAAGTGCTCGGCCTGCGGCCATCAGGAGGACCACCTCCAGAAGTTGAGCGAAGCGCCGCTGAGCAAGTGCCCGGCTTGCGGCAGGAAGAAGTACGCCAAGCAACTGACGGCGGCCGGTTTTCAGCTGAAGGGCTCAGGCTGGTACGCGTCCGATTTCAAGGGCGGCAAGAAAAAGACCGAGGCCGAACCCGAGGCCAGGACGGAAACGAAGAGCGAAACGAAAACGGAAGCGAAGAACGAAACGAAGACCGAAACGAAAACCGCAACGAAAACCGAACCCAAGGCGGAAAAGAAGACGCCTGCCAGCACCACGAATTGACCGTCAAAGGGCGTGCAACCGGCCCGGCACTCGGGTGAACCGGGAGACTCGTCTCCCGGACCCTAGTTCGGGCCTTTTATTTTGAAGCCATGAAAAAATACCTCATCACCGGGCTCCTCATCTGGATCCCGCTTGTCACCACGCTGTGGGTGCTGAAGTTCATCGTCGACGTGCTCGACCAGACGCTGCTCCTGCTGCCGCCGGAATTCGAGACCAAGGTCTGGCTGGGCTTTCACGTGCCGGGCATGGGTGTGGTGATGGCGCTGGTGATCGTATTCGTCACCGGTCTCCTCACAACCAACCTGATCGGCGCGCGCCTGGTGCATTTCTGGCACGAGGTCCTGCACCGCATTCCGGTGGTCAACTCGATCTATTCGAGCGTCAAACAGATCTCCGACACCCTGTTCTCCTCCACCGGCCAGGCGTTCCGCAAGGCGCTGCTGGTGCGCTGGCCGAACGAGCGGATGTGGACGATCGCGTTCCTTACCGGCAAGCCCGGCGGCGACGTCGCCGTCCACCTGCCAGGCGATTACATCAGCGTCTACGTGCCGACGACGCCTAATCCCACCGGCGGCTACTTCGTGATCGTCGCGCGCAAGGACGTGATCGAGCTCGACATGAGCGTGGACGAAGCGCTGAAGTACATCATTTCGATGGGCGTGGTGCCGCCCAACGGCAAGACCTCGGCGCGCAACAACGGCAAATGAGCATGCGCACGCACATATGAGCATGAGAAGCCACTACTGCGGCGACCTGGGCGCGGCGCTGATCGGCCAGACGGTGAGCATCGCCGGCTGGGCGCACCGCCGCCGCGACCACGGCGGGGTGATCTTCATCGACCTGCGCGACCGCGAGGGCCTCGCGCAGGTGGTTTGCGATCCGGACCGCAAGGATGCGTTCAAGCTAGCCGAGGGCGTGCGCAATGAATTCGTGCTGCGCGTGACGGGCGTCGTGCGCGCGCGGCCTGCCGGCACCGTCAACGCGAACCTGCGTTCGGGCGCGATCGAGGTGCTCGCGCACGAAGTCGAGATCCTCAACCCCTCGCTCACGCCGCCCTTTCAGCTCGACGACGACAACCTCTCGGAGACGGTGCGGCTCGAGCACCGCATCCTCGACCTGCGCCGCGACGTGATGCAGCAGAACCTGCGCCTGCGCCACAGCGCGGCAAAGGCGGCGCGCGGCTTTCTCGATGCGCATGGCTTTGTCGATATCGAGACGCCGGTGCTCTACAAGTCGACGCCCGAAGGCGCGCGCGAGTTCCTCGTGCCATCGCGCATCGCCGACGGACATTTCTACGCTCTGCCGCAGAGCCCGCAGCTGTTCAAGCAGATGCTCATGATCGCGGGCTTCGACCGCTACTACCAGATCGTGAAGTGCTTCCGCGACGAGGACCTGCGCGCCGATCGCCAGCCCGAGTTCACGCAGATCGACGTCGAGACCTCGTTCCTCGGCGAGGAGGCGATCCGCAAGCTGATGGAGGCGCTCGCGCGCCACCTCTTCAAGGAAGTCCTGGCTGTGGAGTTGCCGGATCCGTTTCCGGTGATGACCTACGAGGACGCGATGCGCGACTACGGCGTCGACAAGCCGGACCTGCGCGTGCCCCTCAAGCTCACCGAGCTGACCGACCTCATGAAGGACGTCGATTTCAAGGTGTTCTCGGGACCCGCCAACGCCGCGGGCGGCCGCGTCGCGGCGCTTTGCGTGCCGGGGGGTGCGACGATTTCGCGCAGCGAGATCGACGCCTACACCGAGTACCTGCGTGGCCTGGGTGCCAAGGGTCTTGCCTGGATCAAGGTCACTGGTGGAGATGGATTGCAGGCTTTGCAGTCACCTATTTTGAAATTCCTGTCTCAGGCAGTAACGGAAGAAATCCTGAAAAGAACAGATGCAAAGGCGGGCGACATCGTTTTCTTCGGCGCCGACAAGGCCGATGCCTGCAACGCCCACCTCGGCGCGCTGCGCCAGAAAGTCGGGCACGACCGCGGCCTCGCCGCAAAAGGCTGGCGGCCGCTGTGGGTGGTGGATTTTCCGATGTTCGAGTACGACGACGCGACGAAGGAATGGAAGGCGCGCCACCATCCTTTCACCAGCCCGAAGGACGGCCACGAGGCTTTCATCGAGACCGACCAGGCCAGGGCCTACGCCAAGGCCTACGACATGGTGCTGAACGGCTGGGAAATCGCCGGCGGCTCGGTGCGGATCCATCGCCAGGAAGTCCAGCAGAAGGTATTTCGCGCGCTGAAGATTTCGCCTCAAGACCAGCTGGCGAAATTCGGCTTCCTGCTGCAGGCGCTGCAGTACGGCGCGCCGCCGCACGGCGGCATCGCTTTCGGTTTCGACCGCCTGGTGGCGCTGATGGCGGGCGCCGAGGCGATCCGCGACGTGATCGCGTTTCCGAAAACCCAGCGCGGCCAGGACCTCGTCACCGGCGCGCCTTCGCCCGTGACCGAGCGCCAGCTGCGCGAGCTGCACATCCGCCTGCGAAAGTCGGAATAGAAGCGCCACGCCCGTGAGGCTGCTCGCCGGGTTCCTGGCGCTGTTTTTTTCCGTTGCTGCGGCGTGCTTTTCCCAAGCTGAAATAGACAAGCAGCGGCTTCCCAAGGAAGCCATTGAGACCATCGCGCTGGTCAGGAAGGGCGGCCCGTTTCCCTACCAGCGCGACGGCGTCAGGTTCGGCAACCGGGAGAAAATTCTGCCGGCGCGCGAGCGCGGCTGGTACCGCGAATACACCGTGGTGACGCCGGGTGCGCGCGACCGCGGCGCGCGCCGCATCGTCGCGGGGCGCGATGGTACGCTGTACTACACCGACGATCACTACCGCAGCTTCAAGCGCGTCCTGGAGCAACCATGAGCAAACTCCTGCAGCGGCTGAGCGACGCGTCGAAGTCCGGCGTGTACCGCACGCCGCGCACCGACGCCATCCTCGACGCCACGCAGGGCAGCGCATTGCAGGTCGCGCGCATCGACCTCGCGGGCGCGACGGAAAAAGCTGCGCTAATGGAGCGCGTTTCCCTCGCGCTGGGCTTTCCACGCTGGTTCGGCGGCAACTGGGATGCGCTCGAGGATTGCCTGACCGACCTGTCGTGGTCGACGGCGGCCGGCCATGTGCTGCTCATAGAGGGCGCGCGCGAGATGAACGGCGACGAACGCGGCATCTTCATTGACATCCTCGCCTCCGCCGCGGCGGCGTGGGCGGATCGCCGGCGACCGTTCTTCGCGGTGTTCCTCGACGGTCCGCCTAGCTTGCGCGAACTCTACAAGTCCGGCGGGTAAACCGGGTCCGTGACCTCGAAGCTGCCGGTTTCGGTTCTCGTCGTCGTGCATACCGCGCAGGGCGAGGTGCTGCTGCTCGAGCGCGCTGCGCGGCCCGGATTCTGGCAATCGGTTACCGGCTCGCTGGATCATCGCGACGAGCCCCCTGCAGAGGCGGCAAGGCGCGAATTGCGCGAGGAAACGGGGCTCGCGGCGCGGCCGACCGAGCTCAGGGCCTGGAACCTTGCCTACACCTTCGAGATCTTCGCGCAGTGGCGGCACCGGTTCGCGCCGGGAACGACGCACAATACCGAGCATGTATTCAGCCTCGAATTGCCGGCGCGCGTGCCGGTAGTGCTTGCGCCGCAGGAGCACGTCGCCTGCCTCTGGCTGCCGTGGCGCGATGCCGCGGCCAAATGCTTTTCCTGGTCGAACCGCGACGCCATCCGGATTCTCGGCGCGAGTCCCGCCCGATGCGCACGCTGAGGCTCGCGGCGTTCGCCTGCCTGCTCTCGTTCGCGGGCTCTGCACGCCCGGCAGAGGAAATCTCGGTCGAAGCCCGCCGGCGCGACGATGCGCTCGAAGTGGTCTGCCGCGTCATGCTCGATGCGCCGCTCGAACTCGTCTGGCAGACGCTCACGGACTACGACCGCCTCGCGCAGTTCATCCCCGGCATGCGCAGCAGCCGCGTGCTCGAGCGGCGCGGCGCGGTGGCGGTGGTCGAGCAGTCGGGCGAGGCCGGGTTCCTCTTCTTCAGCTTCCCGATCGACGTCACGCTCGCCTCGACCGAGCGCCCGCCGCATGTCCTCGAAGTAAGCATGGTGAAAGGCAGCCTGAAGCGGCTCGATGGCGCTTACCGCATCGAGCCGCAGGCCGACGGGCGCCTGTCGCTGAGCTGGACCGGGGTCGTGGAAGCGCCGTCGATGCCGCCGCTGCTCGGGGAAATCGTGATGCGCTCGAACATCGAATCTCAGTTCCGTGGCATGGTGCGCGAAATCGAGCGCCGCGACGCGCTGCGGCGCGGGCGCGAAAAGGATACCCAGCGATGAGGCTGCGCTCGCAGGCCTGGGCGCTGGGCGCTGGTGTCTGCGTGCTACTCGCCGCGGGCTGCGCCACGCTCGAAGCGCCGTTTCGCGACCACCTTGCCTCCGACTCGGCGCAGCCGCGCGCCTGCGCCGACTGGTATCGCCTGCTGGACGAACGCGTCGAGGCTGCCGGCAAGCGCGATGCGCAGGACAGCCGCGTGCCTGGGTTCCCCTATCTGCGCGTCAGCCGGCTGCTCGCGTCGCTGCGCCCGCTGGCAGCGGCGAACGAGTCCGCCCTGCAGGCGCTTACCGACCGGATGCTCGCCCTCGACCTGGAGGCGCGGCGCTACGAAATCATGAACCTGCCGGCCGAGCAGGTGCTCGATTTTCGCGGCGCGCTGCAGCAGACCCAGGCATGCGGCACGCTGCTGCGGCGCGCGGAAGTTCCCGACGACTATGTGCTTGCCAACCGCATCCTCGGCCTTTACTGGGTGACGCGCATCGCGTTCGCCGGCGGCGTGCGGCGCTACGAGGAAGACACGCTGGCGGCATTCCGGCGCGAAGCGGCTGCCGCCGAGGGTCCAGGCCTGGTCCGCTACGCACCTGAACCCGGCGCGTCGCTCGCGCGCGATCGGGTCGCGAGCATCCTCGCGCGCGCGGCGGGGAATCCGCTTGGCATTCCCGAACCTGGCGAGAGCGAGTTGAACGAACTCCTCGCCGTCTATGCGCCCAGCTTCGAAGTCGAAGTGAAGGCCGACCATGATCGCTTTGGCGCGCTGCGCTGGCTGCGCGACGCGGACTCGCCGCTGGTGGATAGCGCGCAACCCGTTGTGTACGGTCATCCCGCGTGGACGCGCTACGAGGGCCGCGTGCTGCTGCAGCTCGTCTATACGCTGTGGTTTCCCGAGCGGCCGGCGCAATCGCCGGGCGATCCGCTGGCCGGCAAGCTCGACGGCATCACCTGGCGCGTGACCCTGGCGCCGGACGGCGAACCGCTCGTCTACG
The DNA here is from genome assembly GCA_005240145.1 of Nitrosomonadales bacterium. Classification (GTDB taxonomy): domain Bacteria; phylum Pseudomonadota; class Gammaproteobacteria; order Burkholderiales; family SG8-39; genus RBG-16-66-20. The sequence continues at coordinate 5,744 of SBAS01000085.1, forward strand.
ACGCGATGCATCCCTGCGGCTGCTACCACCTGTTCTTTCCGACGCCGCGCGCCAGCGCGCGCCCGGGGCCCGGCGGCATCGAGGAATGGATGTTCTCGCCGCAATCCCTGCCGCGCATCGCCGATGGCGAGCGCCCGGTGGTGCGGATCGCCTCGGGCACGCATTACATCGTGCGCGTCGGCGTGGTGAAGGGAGTCGACAGTCTGGCGCGCTACGAATTGCGGCCTTACGGCGAATTGCGCTCCCTCGCCCGATATGCAGGAACGCGCACGGGCGCGTTGGCGGGACCGCACGCCGGTGCATTTGGCGCCGACGGCCTGGTGCCCGGCACCGAGCGCGGCGAACGCTTCGTGTTCTGGCCGATGGGCATCGCCTCGGCAGGGGCCATGCGCCAGTGGGGCCGGCATGCGACGGCATTCGTCGGGCGGCGGCATTTTGACGACGCCGATCTGATCGAAAAGCCCTTCCGCCTGGCGCTGCCATGACCAAGAGGCTGCGCGTCGTCACACTCAACATCCACAAGGGCCTGTCGCAGTTCAACCGGCGCATGGTGATCCATGAGCTGCGCGAAGGCCTGCGCGCGCTCGAGCCGGACCTGGTATTCCTGCAGGAGGTGGCGGGCCTGAACCAGCGGCACGCACTGCGCTTCGCGGCCTGGCCCGGCGAGGCGCAGCATGAATTCCTTGCCGGCAGCGAACTGCAGCATGTCTATGCTGCCAACCGCGTGCACCAGCACGGGCATTACGGCAACGCGCTCCTGTCGCGCTTTCCGATCGTGTCTTCTGAGAACGAGGACGTGTCCGACCACCGCTTCGAGCGCCGCGGCCTGCTGCACACGGTGGTCAGGATTCCCGGCTGGAGGCGCAACCTGCATTGCGTCAGCGTGCACCTTTCGCTGCACGAGCGCGGCCGGCGCCGCCAGCTCGATGCGATCGCCGCCCGGCTCGAGGAACTCGCCGGCAAGCGCCTGCCGATCATCGTCGCGGGCGACTTCAACCACTGGCGCCAGCGCGCAAGCCTGATCCTCGGCGACAGGCTCGGCCTCACCGAAGTTTCGCTGGCGGCGGGCGGGCGGCGGCACCAGCGCACCTTTCCCAGCGTGCTGCCGATGTTCGGTCTGGACCGCATCTACGTGCGCGGCTTCAAGGTGGTGAGCACGAAGGTGCATCGCGGCGCGCCCTGGTCGCTGCTCTCGGACCACCTCGCCGTGAGCGCGGAGCTGGAACGTGCTTGAGTATGTTGGCGGCAACCGCCTCACGCTGCTGAGGAACGGCGAGCAGTACTTCCCCGCGCTGGCCGCCGCGCTCGATGCGGCGAAAGCCGAGGTGTTCCTCGAAACCTACATCTTTGCCGACGACGAGACCGGGAGCCTGGTGGCCAATGCGCTGGCGCGTGCCGCGGCGCGAGGCGTCGCGGCGCACCTGCTGATTGATGGCTTCGGCGCCGGGGACTTCCCGCCCCGTTTTCGCGACATGCTGCTCAAGGCGGGCGCCGAGCTGCTGATTTTCCGCCCGCAGGTGAGCCCCTGGCCGTTCTGGAAGCAGCGTAGCCGCTTGCGCCGCATGCACCGCAAGCTCGCGAGCATCGACGGCGCGATCGCCTTCGTCGGCGGTATCAACGTGACCGACGACTTCGATTCGCCGCAACCTTCGCCGCCACAATTCGATTACGCAGTGAGGATCGACGGGCCACTCGCGGCGCAGGTGCGCGCGGTCGCCGCGCGGCTCTGGCGGCGCGTGTCGTGGGCGACGCTGGGTGCACGCTGGCGCCACTGGCCGGGCTTCTCCCTGCTCTCGGGGCGTGCGCCGCCGCCTTCGCCGTCGCGCCAGGAGCCCGATCCGGGCAGCCAGCGCGCTGCACTGGTCGTGCGTGACAGCCTACGCCATCGCGCCGACATCGAGAACGCCTACCTGGAGCAGATCCACGCGTCGCAATCGGAGGTGCTGATCGCGAACGCCTACTTCTTTCCCACCCGCAGGTTCCGCCGCGCGCTGCTGCAGGCGGCGCGGCGCAATGTGACCGTCACGCTGCTGCTGCAGGGCAAGGCCGACCACCCGCTGCAGCATTTCGCCTCGCGGGCGCTGTACCGCGCGCTGCTCGACGCGGGGGTGCGGATTCACGAATATCAATCCAGCGTGATGCACGCCAAGGTCGCGGTGTTCGATGGCCGCATCGCGACCGTCGGTTCGTCCAACATCGACCCCTTCAGCCTCGGCCTCGCTCAGGAGGCGAACGTGTTCGTCGATGACCGCGCGTTTGCCACCGAGTTGCGGCTGAGCCTGCACGAAGCCATCGAAAGGCGCGCGCGCGCGGTGCCGCAGAATTACTGGCGGCGCCTGTCGTTCCAGTTGAAGGCGCGCATCTGGCTCGCCTACCGCTTCGCGCGGCTGCTGATGGTCATTTACGGCTTCGACCGGTTGCGCTAGCTGCTTTTGGCGCCGGGCGGCGCCGGAACATGCCCCAGCCCTCCATCGTCATCACGATTTCGCCGCGCTGGTTGCGCGCTTCCCAGCGCGAATGCACCAGGCCGATGCCCGGCTTGCTCTCGGAGGGCCGCACCGCCGTGGTCGTGCGCCGGTAGGCGATGGTGTCGCCTGCGTGTACCGGCGCGAGCCAGCGGATGTTGTCCAGTCCCGGCGAGCCGAGGCTGGCCGAGCGCCCGACGTACTTGTCCACCATCAGGCGCATGGCGATGGCGCAGGTGTGCCAGCCGCTCGCGATCAGGCCGCCGTAATAGCTCTTCTTCGCCGCCGCCGGATCGACGTGGAAGGGCTGCGGGTCGAACTGGCGCGCGAAGGCGATGATCTCGGCTTCAGTGAAGGCATGGCTGCCCATCTCCATCACCTCGCCCACCGGAAAATCTTCCCAATACAGCAGCTCGTCGGCCATCGCGGAGCGAAGTGTAGTATGGCCCGCAGGATGGACGAGATCGTTGCGCGCAGCATGGCGAAATGGCCGGACGTCCCCGACGTCTACGGCTGGCTGTCGCTCGACCGGCGCGGCAATTGGCTCATAAGAAATGAAAAGATTGGCAATCGCGCGTTGCGTGAGTTCATCAGCCGCAATTACCAGCCCGATGCGCGGGGTTGCTGGTTCTTCCAGAATGGCCCGCAACGCGTCTTCGTCGCGCTCGCCTACACGCCGCTGGTAGTGCATCTGGAGGGAGGAAATGCGGCCGACGCGCTGTTCGACCACTGCGGCAGGCCATTCGAAGCGCAACAGGCCTTCGTGGACGAGGAGGGCTCGGTCCTGATGCTGGGAAAGGCCGGAATCGCGCTGCTGGACGACCGCGACCTGGCCGCCTACGCCGACCGGGCGCAGGGCCTGCCCGCGATCACCCGCCTGGCCGCACCCGGACGCTTCGGTTTCGTGGCACATCCGACCCCATGAATCCTTGCGCCGCGGCAAAAAGCTCTTTATAATCCGGCCTCTTTTTTGCACCTGGGCGGCTACGCGTGTAGCAGACGTGGTCGCCCGGTTCGTTTCTGGAAACTATAAAAACATGCCTACCGTCAATCAGTTAATGCGTCATGGGCGCGTCGCCAAGCCGGCCAAGTCCAAGGTTCCGGCCCTGGCCGGATCACCGCAAAAGCGGGCGGTCTGCACGCGCGTTTACACCACCACCCCGAAAAAGCCCAATTCGGCGCTGCGCAAGGTCGCAAAAGTGCGCCTCACCAACGGCTTCGAGGTGATCGGCTACATCGGCGGCGAAGGCCACAACCTGCAGGAGCACTCGGTAGTGCTCATCCGCGGCGGCCGGGTGAAGGACCTGCCGGGCGTGCGCTACCACATCGTGCGCGGTTCGCTCGATACGCAGGGCGTGAAAGACCGCAAGCAGAGCCGCTCGAAGTACGGCGCCAAGATGGCGAAGTCGGCCTAACCGGACAAGAAGAAGAGAAAACGCATGCCCCGCCGCAGAGAAGTCCCGAAACGCGAAATCCTTCCCGATCCGAAGTTTGCCAGCGTCGACCTGGCGAAGTTCATGAACGTGCTCATGACGCGCGGCAAGAAGTCCGTCGCCGAGAGCATCGTCTACGGCGCGCTGGCGATGATCAAGTCGAAGTCCGGCAAGGACCCGATCGAGGTGTTCTCGCAGGCGGTGCAGAACGTCAAGCCGGTGGTGGAAGTGAAGAGCCGCCGCGTTGGCGGCGCCAACTACCAGGTGCCGGTCGAAGTGCGCCCGGTGCGGCGCATGGCGCTGTCGATGCGCTGGATCCGCGAGGCGGCGCAGAAGCGCGGCGAGAAATCGATGATGGCGCGCCTCGCCGGCGAGCTCGCCGAGGCGGCCGAAGGCCGCGGCGGCGCGATGAAGAAGCGCGAGGAAGTGCACCGCATGGCAGAGGCCAACAAGGCCTTCTCGCACTACAGGTTCTAAGGACTATGAGCGTGGCCCGCAAAACCCCCATCGAGCGTTACCGGAACATCGGAATTTCGGCGCACATTGACGCCGGAAAGACGACCACGACCGAGCGCATCCTGTTCTACACCGGCGTCAACCACAAGATTGGCGAGGTGCACGACGGCGCGGCGACGATGGACTGGATGGAGCAGGAGCAGGAGCGCGGCATCACCATCACCTCGGCCGCCACGACCTGCTTCTGGAAAGGCATGGACCTTTCCTACCCCGAGCACCACATCAACATCATCGACACCCCGGGCCACGTCGACTTCACCATCGAAGTCGAGCGCTCTATGCGCGTGCTGGATGGCGCCTGCATGGTCTACGACGCGGTCGCGGGCGTGCAGCCCCAGTCCGAGACGGTGTGGCGCCAGGCGAACAAGTACAAGGTGCCGCGCCTGGCGTTCATCAACAAGATGGACCGCGTCGGCGCGACGTTCTTCAAGTCCTACGACCACATCAAGGACCGCCTCAAGGGCAACCCGGTGCCGATCCAGATTCCGATCGGCGCGGAAGACAAGTTCGAGGGCGTGGTCGACCTCGTGACGATGCAGGCGATCTACTGGGACGAGGCCTCGCAGGGCATGAAGTTCGAGCGCAAGGAGATTCCCGCCGAGCTGCTCGCTGAGGCGAAGGAGTGGCGCGAGAAGATGGTCGAGTCCGCCGCCGAGGCGAACGAAGAGCTCATGAACAAGTACCTCGAATCGAACGAGCTGTCGGTCGAGGAGATCAAGAAGGGCATCCGCGTGCGCACGATCAACAACGAGATCGTGCCGATGCTGTGCGGCACCGCGTTCAAGAACAAGGGCGTGCAGGCGATGCTCGACGCGGTGATCGACTACCTGCCCTCGCCCGTGGACATCCCGCCGGTGAAAGGCGAGAACGACAAGGGCCAGCCCGATTCGCGCCGCCCCGTCGACGACGAGCCCTTCGCCGCGCTCGCGTTCAAGATCATGACCGACCCGTTCGTCGGCCAGCTGTCGTTCATCCGCGTCTACTCGGGCGTGCTCGCCTCGGGCGACACGGTGCTGACCTCGGTGCGCGGCCGGAAAGAGCGCATCGGCCGGCTGCTGCAGATGCACGCCAACGAGCGCGCCGAGATCAAGGAAGTCCGCGCCGGCGACATCGCCGCGGTGGTCGGGCTGAAGGACGTCATCACCGGTGAAACCATCTGCGACGTGAAGAAGGCCATCACGCTGGAGAAGATGGAGTTCCCGGATCCCGTGATCTCACAGGCCGTCGAGCCCAAGACCAAGGTCGACCAGGAAAAAATGGGCGTGGCGCTGCACCGCCTCGCGCAGGAAGACCCGTCGTTCCGCGTGCATACCGACGACGAGTCGGGCCAGACCATCATTTCGGGCATGGGCGAGCTGCACCTGGAGATCATCGTCGATCGCATGCGGCGCGAATTCGGCGTCGAAGCCTCGGTGGGCAAGCCGCAGGTGGCCTATCGCGAGACGTTCAAGAAGGCGCTCGAATCCGAAGGCAAGTTCATCAAGCAGTCGGGCGGCCGCGGCCAGTACGGCCACGTCTGGCTCAAGCTCGAGCCGCAGCACGGCAAGGGCTACGAGTTCGTCGACGGCGTCAAGGGCGGCCGCGTGCCGAAGGAGTTCATCCCGGCGGTCAAGAAGGGCGTCGACGAGGCGCTGCTGGACGGCGTGCTCGCCGGTTACCCGGTGGTGGACGTCAAAGTCACCCTGTTCGATGGCTCGTATCACGACGTGGACTCGAACGAGAACGCGTTCAAGATGGCCGCGATCTTCGCCTTCAAGGACGGCATGCGCGCCGGCACGCCGGTGCTGCTCGAGCCGATCATGGCGGTCGAGGTCGAGACCCCGGTGGATTTCGTCGGCAACGTCATCGGCGACCTTTCCTCGCGCCGCGGCGTGCTGCAGGGTCAGGAGGATGTCGCCGGCACCATGGTCATCAAGGCCGAAGTGCCGCTGGGCGAGATGTTCGGTTACTCGACCACGATGCGCTCGCTGTCGCAGGGGCGCGCGACCTACACGATGGAATTCAAGCACTACGCTGAGGCGCCGAGGAACGTCGCCGAAGCCGTGATCAGCGCAAAAAAATAACCACTAAGGGTCAAGAAGATGGCAAAAAGCAAATTTGAGAGGACCAAGCCGCACCTGAACGTGGGGACGATCGGTCACGTGGACCATGGCAAGACGACGCTGACGGCGGCGATGACGCACATCCTGGCGAAGAAGTACGGGGGAGAGGCGAAGAACTACGACCAGATCGATGCCGCGCCCGAGGAGAAGGCGCGCGGGATCACGATCAACACGGCGCACGTGGAGTACCAGACCGAGAAGCGGCACTACGCGCACGTGGACTGCCCGGGGCACGCCGACTACATCAAGAACATGATCACCGGTGCGGCGCAGATGGACGGGGCGATCCTGGTGGTGTCTGCTGCCGATGGGCCGATGCCGCAGACGCGCGAACACATTCTGCTGGCCAGGCAGGTCGGGGTGCCCTACATCGTCGTGTTCCTGAACAAGGCCGACATGGTGGACGACAAGGAGCTGCTGGAACTGGTGGAGGTGGAGGTGCGCGAGTTGCTCTCCAAGTACGAGTTTCCGGGGGACAAGACCCCGATCGTGATCGGTAGCGCGCTCAAAGCCCTGGAGGGTGAGGACACCGACATGGGGGTGAAGGCGATCCTGAAGCTGGCCGACGCTCTGGATGCCTACATCCCGCAGCCCAAGAGGGCCATCGACGGGCCGTTCCTGATGCCGGTGGAGGACGTGTTCTCGATCTCTGGCCGGGGTACGGTGGTCACCGGCAGGGTGGAGCGCGGTGTGATCAAGGTGGGCGAAGAGATCGAGATCGTGGGCCTGAAGCCCACGACCAAGACCGTGTGCACGGGCGTGGAGATGTTCAGAAAGCTGCTCGATGAGGGCCAGGCGGGGGACAACGTGGGGATCCTGCTGCGGGGCACGAAGAGAGAGGAAGTCGAGCGCGGCCAGGTGCTGGCCAAGCCCGCCTCGATCACGCCCCATGCCAAGTTCGAGTGCGAGGTGTACATCCTGAGTAAAGAGGAGGGCGGTCGCCACACGCCGTTCTTCAACAACTACCGGCCGCAGTTCTACTTCCGCACCACGGACGTGACCGGGGCGGTGGAGCTCCCGAAGGGCACCGAGATGGTGATGCCGGGGGACAACATCAAGATGGTGGTGACGCTGATCACCCCGATCGCGATGGAGCAGGGCTTGCGCTTTGCCATCCGCGAGGGCGGCAAGACCGTCGGCGCCGGCGTCGTCGCCAAGGTGATCGAATA
>SBAS01000058.1 GCA_005240145.1 Nitrosomonadales bacterium
CCAGCGTGTACAGCGCCCTCTTTGCCTTCGACATTTCCGCCCCCCTTGCTCAAAGTTTAGTCGCCCAGCAAGGGATACGTTTTTCGGGGGCAAGGTCAGAGACCGAGCAGCATCCATCTTGAAGGAGACCAACCGATGATCCAGCGTCACCTCATCCCAGGGCAGCTCAAGCCCGTCAGTCACTACTGCCACGTCGTTCGCGCCGACCGCCATGTGTGGGTTTCGGGATCGGTGGGCATGCAAGACGACGGCTCTGTGCCAGACAGCACGGTGGAGCAGTTCCGCATCGCCGTGGCCAGCATCGACACCTGCCTGCGTCAGGCTGGGGCGCAAGCCAGGCACGTAGTGAAAGTGACCGTGTTCATGACCGACATCTCCGAGCGCCCGCTGATCAATCCGCTGCGTATCGAGTACTTCGGCGAGAACCGGCCGGCCTCGACGCTGGTGGAGGTGAGTGCGCTGGTCGACCCGCGCCTCAAGGTCGAGATCGAGGCGGTGGCCTACATCGACGACTGACGCGGAGACGCATCGATCTTTCCTTTTTACCAATAGCGGCCCGCGACACGACATAAGCGCCATTGCGCGCCCTCACATCGGGGCCGGGGAGCGGTAGAATCAGCTCATCGTGCGGCACCCTCCGGCCAGGAGCGGATAGACTTTGCTATCCGTCAATCGTTTAAGCTTGCATCCGGACCGCTCGATGACCAGCAGTTCCTCTCTGCCAAAGCCGAAGCCACCCCGGGGCTTCCTCGCCGTCATCCGCAACATCGACAGGTTTACGGAATGGACCGGGTACCTCTTCGTGCTCTCGGTCATTCCCTTGATTTTCGCGAATGTGATGGAGGTTTTTTCACGCTACGTCCTCAAGGCGCCGACGGTCTGGGCCCTCGAGATGACGACCATGTCGTACGCGGTCCTCTTCATGCTGGGCTCCGCCTTGGCGCTCCTGAAGGGCGCTCACGTCCGTACCGACATGCTGTGGGAAGCGTTCTCCGATCGCACCAAGGGCATGATCGACAGCGTCGCGTTTGCGCTGTTCTTCCTGCCGACGATGGCGGTGCTGTTCTTCATTTCGATTGATGACTTCCTCTACTCGATCTCGATCAACGAGCGCTCGAGCTCCGGTGCCTGGACGCCGGTGCTGTGGCCGCTGCGCGGCGTTATTCCGCTGACCGCCTTGATGTTGTTCCTGCAAGGCGTCTCGGAGCTCATGAAGAGCCTCTGGGCCTGGCGAACCGGCGAGTTCCTGACCAAGCACGAGAAGATCGAAGTCTAAGGCCCATGACTTTTGCCGAGGCGCTTGGACTCATCATGCTCTTGAGCATGGTCGCGGTCATCTTCATCGGTTTCCCGATCTCCTTCACCCTGCTGTTCCTCGCCCTCGTTTTCGGCGGACTGGGACTGGGGTGGGAACAGACCTTCAATCTGGCCTACCTGCAGATCTGGGGGGCGATGAAGGACGAAATCTTTCCCGCCGTGCCGCTGTTCATCTTCATGGGCTACATGACCGAGCAGGCAGGCCTCATGGAGCGCCTCTTCGGGGCGCTGCGCAGCCTTCTCGCACCGGTGCGCGGCTCGCTCTACCTGGCAGTCATCCTGACAGCGACGGTCTTTGCCATGGCGACCGGCATCGTGGGCGCCGCCGTGACGGTGCTTGGCATCATGGCCGCGCCGATGATGATCAAGTCGGGCTATGACGCCCGGTTGTCGGCCGGTGCCATCGCTGCCGGCGGCACGCTCGGCATCCTGATCCCGCCCAGCGTCATGCTGGTGGTCATGGGCCCGACCATCGGAGTGCCCGTCAATCTGCTCTATTCGGCAGCCTTCGGTCCCGGTTTCCTGCTTGCCGGCTGCTACGTCGTCTATACGCTCAGCCGCAGCTTCGTCAATCCAAGGCTCGGCCCACCGATGACGATGGACGAGCGCAAGTCCGCCCATGACGCGATGACTACGGAGAAGGTAGGCGCTCCCGTGGTCGGATTGGGTCTCGCCTGCCTGGTGGTGATGGTCTATCTCGCCGCGGACTGGTTGTTGAGCCAGGCGGGCATCCCGCGTCTTGCCGTCACCGTCGGCAAGTTGGGCGTTTCGGCCGGCGCATCGGTGCCCGCACTGATGGTGGCGTACCCCTACTTCCGCAACGCCTACTTCCGCGCCGTCGTGCTGGGCATCGCGCCGCTTAGCGCGCTGATCGGATTTACGCTGGGAACCATCGTCGGTGGATTGGCAACGCCGACCGAGGCCGCCTCGTGTGGCGCCTTCGGTGCCGCCCTTCTGGCGCTCCTCTATGGCCGGCTCAGCATGAAGTCCGCTACCAACGCAGCTATTGGCACTATGGTGACCTCGGCCATGGTGCTGTTTCTAGCTGTGGCTTCGACCGTATTCGGTGCCGTCTTCACCAAGCTCGGCAGTGCGAACCTGATCACTAACTACCTCCTCGCCGTTCCTCTGACAGACTGGTGGAAACTGGCGCTGATCATGGTCATCTTTTTTGTGCTGGGATGGCCGTTCGAGTGGCCCGTGATCATCCTGGTCTTTCTGCCGATCGTTTTGCCGGTGGTCGAAAAGCTCCAGCTCGGCCTCGGCAAGCTAGATTTGCTGATCTGGTTCGGCGCCCTGACCGCCGTCACCATGCAGACTTCATACTTGAGTCCACCGGTCGCCATGTCGGCGTACTACCTGCGAAACGTCGTTCCGCAATGGAGCCTGAGTTTGATCTACAAGGGCATGGCCGACTACATGGTCATCCAGGTATTCGTCCTAATCGTGCTGCTGTTGTACCCGCAAATCGCTCTGTGGTTGCCAAACGTGGTGAGGTAAGGTCGGCGGGCACCGATAAACAGGAAAGGCGGCCGAGGCCGCCCTTCCCCTCCTCCGTACACCTCCGTCAATCCCGGCTCACTTTTTTTTGGCGGGCCAGTAGTGGTCCGCCTGCAAGGTGTAGGGCGGGAACATGAAGCGCTTGGCGGGCACGACTTTCGACGCATAGGCTCTCTGCGACTCCCAGACCTTCTTGAAAAACGGATTCTTGGCAGCTTCCGCGGCGGCGAACTCGTCCCAGGTCTTGAGGAAAGCCCGGTTGATCTCAGGTGGCGTGGTCAGGAGCCTTACGCCGTGCTTTGTTACAAACTCATCGATGGCGCCTGCGTTCATCCTCTGAAAGGTCGCCCACCAGCGCAGGAAGGTCTCCGATGTGGCCGACTTGATGGCCTCCTTGTTCTGAGCCGGCAGGCTGTCCCAGACATCCTTGTTGAATGCGATCTCGGCAATGGAGGCGCTCTCGTGCATGCCCGGGGTATAGTGGAACTTCCAGACCGTATGCAGGCCGAGGCGCAGGTCCTCGATTCCGCCGACCCACTCCGCGCAATCGATCGTGCCTCGCTCGGCGGCGGGCAGGATCTCGCCGCCCGGCATGTTGACGACGGCCATGCCCATCTTGGCATAGAGCTGGGCGACGATGCCGGTCTGGCGGCACTTCATGCCTTTGAAGTCGGCGAGGTCCTTGATCGGCCGCTTGAACCAGCCAAGCGCTTGCGGGCTCGGCGGAATGCTCGGGAATGCGACCAGATTGAGCTTCAGCTCCTTTTGATAGAAATCGTTCCACAGCTCGAGACCACCGCCGTCGTAGACCCAGCCGATGAAGTCGACCGCATCCATGCCGGCGATGCCGGCCGGAGTATTGGAAAAGAGCGTTGCGGTAACGTTCTTGCCGATCCACCAGTAGGAGATGCCCCAGGCGCCATCGATCACCTTCTTGTGCGCGCCATCCAGGATCTCGAAAGGCGGGACGACCGCGCCGCCGGCGAGCGCATCGATCTTCAGGTTGCCGCCGGTCAGCTTGTCGACCCGGTCGGCGAAGAACTTCAAGGCATCCTGCGTGGTGGACGCCGGCGGCACCGCCGACTGTACCTTGAGCGTTCGAGTCTGCTGGGCGAGCGCCGTCCCGGCGAACGCCAGGGCCGCGGAGACTGCCGTAACCTGGGCCGCACGCGTAAGCGATTTGATCTTCATTGGATGTCTACCTTTTCGCTATGAAGCATTGAAGGGGCCACACGTCGCTTCGCGTAGTGCGCAGCAGAGCGTCGGCAATCTCGCAGAGTGGTACAGACCTGTACCGAAAAGGCGGGCCCTGCGGGCCCGAAGCCCTGCCCGCGGACCGGCGCCATCGGCCGGGCCTTCGGATGCTTCCAGCAGCGCCGTAAAGTCTACGCTGCGATTGACCGCTTGTGGCCGGGAAGCGACCTTCTGCTGACGGTCGGTTGAATCCGCAGCCGAAAGCGGTCGCACGCACTACCTTGTGTATGAGCACCTCAAGCCCGGCGTGCGCTTCTTCACGCCGGCGCAGTCCCGGCGCCAAAGACGCGCGTCTTGAGTTCCGCGGGCTCGCCGCCCCACGCACAGCAGCCTCACGGCGCCAGGGCGAACTCCCTGTGGTGCGCCTGCCACCACCTGGCGATGTCCAGGCGGGTGGCGAACCAGACCGCGCCCTTGGCCCGGGCATGGTCGAGGAATTCGGCCAGCGCGTGGGTCCGCGAGGCCTGACCCACCAGGCGCGGGTGCAGGCCGATGCTCATCATGCGCGGGGCGGACGCGCCCTCGTCCCACAACTGGTCGAAGCCGCGGCGCAGGTTGTCCAGGAAGTCCGCCGGGCTGCCGTAGCCGGTGCCGGCGACGAAGCGCGCGTCGTTGTAGGTGAACGAGTACGGCACCACCAGGTGCTGCTTGCCGCTCACCTGGACGAAGTACGGCAGGTCGTCGTTGTAGGCATCGGCGTCATACTCGAAGCCGCCCTCCTCCACCAGCAGTTCACGCGTGTGCACCGAGGGCCCGTAGCGGCAGTACCAGCCCAGCGGCCGCCGCCCGCAGGTGGCCTTGAAGGACGCCACTGCCGCGGCGATGTGCGCGCGCTCCTCTTCGCGCGACAGCTTCCACACCTCTTCCCAGCGCCAGCCGTGGCTGCAAATCTCGTGCTTGGAGTCCCGCAGCCACGCCGCGACTTGCGCATTGCGCTCCAGCGCCACGGCGCCACGGCGCCGGCGAACACGGTAACCGGCACGCCGCGCGAATCGAACAGGCGCTGCAGCCGCCAGATCCCGGCCCGCGACCCGTACTCGTAAACCGACTCCAGCGCCAGGTCGCGATACTTCGCCTCCAGCCCCAGCGCCATCTCCCCGAGGATTGCTTCGTTGCGCCCGTCGGCGCCCATCTGCACCTCGGAGCCCTCTTCGTAGTTGATCACCAGGTTGACCGCGACGCGCGCACCCTCGGGCCACCTCACCGTTGGCACGTTGCGGCCGTAGCCGACGAAATCCCGCTGCGGTCCGGGCACAGCCTGTTGCGGCATCTTCAGCATGTCGGTTCTCCCCCGGTTGTTTCATGCATGGTAATGCAGGCGCGCTATCCTTCGCCGTCAAAGGAGAGAATGCCATGGGGCAATACAGCACCAGCGAACGCGACGGCCACCTGCTGGTCGTCACCATCAACCGGCCGGAGGTTTACAACGCCTGCCATCCGATGGCCAACGAAGAGATCGCCGCGGAATTCGACCGCTTCGCCGCCGACCCGGAGCTCTGGGTGGCGATCATCACCGGCGCGGGCGACAAGGCGTTTTGCACCGGCAACGACCTCAAGTACCACGCCGAGCTGCGCGCGCGCACCGGCGAGCGCCCGCAGCATCCACCGAAGGGATTCGCCGGACTGACCGCGCGCTACGACCTGGACAAGCCGGTGATCGCAGCGGTGAATGGCGTAGCGATGGGCGGCGGCTTCGAGATCGCGCTGGCCTGCGACCTCATCATCGCGTCCGACCAGGCGGTGTTCGCGCTGCCCGAGCCGCGCGTGGGGCTGGCCGCCGGCGCCGGCGGCATGCAGCGCCTGCCGCGCACCGTTCCGCTCAAGCAGGCGATGGGCATGATGCTCACCGGCCGGCGCGTCGGCGCCGAGGAAGGCATGCAGCTTGGCTTCGTCACCGCCGTCGTGCCGCACGCAAAGCTGATGATTGAGGCGCGCCGCTGGGCCGGCCTGATCCTGGAATGCTCGCCGATGAGCGTGCGCGCGACCAAGCAGGTGGTGATGCGCTCCATGGACGCGCCCTCGCTGGAGGCGGCAATGAAGAACATGGACTACCCCGCCTACGCTGCCATGGCCCGCGGCGAAGATGCCATCGAAGGACCCAAGGCGTTCGCCGAGAAGCGCAAGCCCGCCTGGAAAGGCCGCTAAGCGACCTTCTCCAGTTTCTGCAGCGAGCGCATGCGCCAGGGAATCTTGTTCTCGGGAAAGAGGCGCGGGTACTCGGTGTAGCTGACCTCGCCGACGTAGATGTCGCCGCGCGAATCCACCGCGAGGCCATGCGGGGCGATGAATTTGCCCGTTTCTAGACCCGGACCCGCCTCGCCGCCCAGGCGCGCGATGGTCTTGCCTTTCGCGTCGACGATGGACAGGCGCGGGCCGAGGTTCGGGTGCTCCCGGTTCACGTTCATGCCCGGCCCGAGCTCACCGATGAGGAAACGCAGCGGCGTGCCGGCGTGCGCGCGGCAGCAGTACAGTCCGCAGGGCCGGTGCATGTTGACCCATTGCGTTTCGTACTTGCCGTTGCCGTCGAACACCTGCACGCGATGGTTTTCGCGGTCGGCGACGTAGACCCAGCCCTCGGCGTCGGTGACGATGTTGTGCACGACATTGAACTGGCCCTCATCGGTGCCCGGTTCGCCCCAGGACAGCAGCCGCTTGCCGTCAGGCGAATACTTGTGGACCTTGGCATTGCCGTAACCGTCGCTGACGTAGATCTCGCCCTTGGGCGAAAGCGCGGTGTGGGTGCAGCGATGGAATGGCTCGCCGCTCATGTACGGCGCAGGCTTTCCGGGTACGCCCAGTTCCAGCAGCACCTTGCCGTCGGTGGTGCACTTGCGCACCACGTGGCCCGCATCGTCGGTGAGGTAGAGGATGTCGTTGGCGTCGATGTGCAGGCCGTGTGCGCGCGGATAGCTGCCCTCGCCCCAGGACTTGAGGAAATTGCCCTCGCGGTCGAACACGATCATCGGGTGCTCGCCGCGGTTGAAGACGTAGACGCGGTCCTTGCTGTCGCAGGCAACCGCCGCCGCGTCCTTGAACTCCCAGCCCTCGGGCAGCTTGGCCCAGTTTTCCACCACGCGGTAGCGGTACCCGCCGCTTCCCAAAATGACAGACATCGGATTTCCTTTCACGGTTTCACCGGGCCGGCGCGAACGCCGGAAAACTCCGGGATTTGGCGCGGCGGCCCATGGGGGCCGTAGAATAGCCGAACACCTACCGCGAAGGACAGGAGAACCGCATGAGAATCGTCAATGAGGCGGCATCGACTCGATCCCGGGAGGCCCGCGCCGACAGCGCCGAATGGCGCATGCGCGTCGACCTTGCGGCCGCGCACCGGATCGCCTTCTTCCAGGGCCTGAGCGAGGGGATCTTCAACCACCTCACCTGCTCGGTGCCGGGCAAGCCCGACCGCTACCTGCAGATCCCCTTCGGCCTGCACTGGTCCGAGATCACCGCGAGCTGCTTCCTGGAGGTCGGCCACGACGGCAAGGTGCTCAAGGGCGAAGGCGAACGCGAGCTCTCGGGCTATTGCATCCATGCGCCGATCCATCGCCTGATTCGCGATGCGGTCTGCGTCATGCACACCCACATGCCGTTCGCCTCCGCCCTGGCACGCCTGGAGGACCCGAAAATCCAGCCCATCGGCCAGACCGAGGTCGGCCTGATGAAGGACGTGGTCTACGACGATCACTACACCGGCCCGGCGTTCGAATGCGAAGAAGGCGAGCGGCTCGCCGGCCTGCTCGGCGGGAAGACGGTGATGATCATGGCCAATCACGGCGTGCTCACCGTCGGCAAATCCGTCGCCGAAGCCTACGACAGCCTCTACTACCTCGAGCGCGTCGCGCAGGTGCAGCTCTACGCGATGTGGACCGGGCAGAGGCTCAAGCCCCTGCCGCAGGACGTGGTCGACAAGACCATGGCCACGATCGGCGGGCCCTCGTATGGCAAGAAGCCGCACTGGGAGCACCACTTTGAGGCGCTCAAGCGCATGCTCGACCGGCGCGAGCCGGATTACAAGGACTAGGCGGGCGCTTCCTCGCGGTACCAGTTGGCGATTTCTTCGCCAACCATGAAGACGGTGTCGCTGCGCGCCAGCAGCGTATCCAGGATCTCGCGGAAAAAGCCGATGCGGTGCGGCACGCCTGTCAAATGCGGGTGCACGGGCAGCGTGAGGATCCTCGGCTGGCCGGTGCGCGCGATCTCGCGCTCGAACGTCTGCAGCGTCTGCGCGACCCGCAGCGGCATCTCGCTCGAGGAGTGCTTCTCGATCGCGTAGACCACGCTGTCGTTCAGCTCCAGGCTGTAGGGCAGCGAGAGCATCGGGCCATGCTTCGTTTCCATCCACGCCGGCAAGTCGTCGACGACCCACTGGTACACGTATTCGATCCCCGCCTCCTTCAGCAGGTCCGGGGTATCGAACGTTTCCGACCAGCCCGGGCTCATCCAGCCGCGCGGCCGCTTGCCGGTAAAGGCCTCGAGCGCGGAGAGCGCGCCGTTGATCAGGCCGCGCTCGTCGCTTTCGGTGCCGAGCGAGCGCTGGTGAATGCCGTGGCCGACGAACTCCCAGCCCGCCTCGCGCACCGCGCGCGCGAGGTCCGGATAGATTTCCAGGACGCTGGCGTTGATGCTCGCGCTCGCCGGCAGCTTCCGCTCGCCCAGTGCCTGCAGCAGGCGCGGCATGCCGCAGCGGTTGCCGTATTCCGACCAGCTGAAGTTCGGGATGTCGGGGATGTGCGAGCGGCCGTGCGGCGGCACCACGATCGTGCGCGGCATCGGCTGGTCGAACTGCCAGTACTCGATGTTTACCACCACGTGCACGATCAGCGGCTTGCCGCCGGGCGCGCGCAGCTTCGCGCGCGCGCTCGACATTTCGTAGGCAATGCGCGGATTGGAGCTAGGCATTCAGGACCTTCCTCAGCGCCGCCGCGAGCGTGGCATCATCCTCGGGCCGCAGCGCCTGCGGATCGACGATGAGCATTCCCTGACCGGCGTAGCGCTCGGAAAGATGAACCGGCGGATTGCCGGCCTGCAGTCTGCGGCTCACGGCGGCTGGATTTCTTACTTTCAGATGGAGTTGAGGGACGCGGCCCGTCTCGCTGGCGGGAACAATCCTGCCATTCAAACCCCTGGAGATTTTTCCGAGACGCCGTTCCAGGGCCGCATTCGAAGCCTTGTCGTCCGCTGCGGCAAAGCGCTCGAGCGCAACGAGCAGCCCGACGATCTCTTCCTTGCCCACCTTGAAGCCCCGGCCGAGGCCGTGGTGCGGAATGCCTTTCATCTTCCGCAGATCGATCAAGCTTGGTGGCACCCAGGTGGCGTGCGGCACGTCCATGTCGAGCTGCTGAACGAGCGCCGAGCCGACGAGGTCGCGCCGGCCGGCGAGGATCCCCGAGGCCTGCGGGCCGCCGATCGCCTTGCCCCCGGAGAACACGACCAGGTCGGCGCCGAGTTGGAAGAATTTTTTCAGGTTGGACTTTGGCGGGAGCTGGGCTGCCGCATCGACGAGGACGGGAATGCCTTTCGCTCTGCAGGCTTTTACCGCAACGGGAAGATCGGAAACGTTTGCCGCATTCGCCGAAATCGCGAAGGCGGCGGTTCTCGGCGTGATTGCCGACTCGATCTCCCAGGGCTCCAGCCCGCGCACGCCCGCGCCGGTGCCGCGGTCGTTGTGGCCGATATCGACGATGCGGGCGCCCGCGGCGCGCAGCGCATGCGCATAGCCGGTGTAGTGCGTGCGCGGCAGCAGGATCTCGTTGGCAAAGCCCTCTGCCTGCGGCAGCGCGGCCATTTTCGCGATGTCCCAGCGCGTCATCGCCGCCGCTGCAGCGAGCGTGAGCGCGGCGGATGCGCCGGTGGTGACGATGCCGGCCTGCGCGCCGGTGAGCCGGGAAATCGTGCGGCTCGCCGCCTGCTGCAGTTCGCCGATGTCCACCGAGGCGCGGGCCGCCGCGGCCATCGCGGCGAGCACCTCCTCGTGCATGAGCGCGCCGCCCAGCCGGGTGAGGGTTCCGGCCGCATTGATGCGGCGTTTCACACCCAGCGTCGCGTAAAAGTGGTCCGGTTTCATGGGGCAGACAAATATAATAAGGCATGGACCCGATCGCCTTCGAGCTGTTCAAGAATTCCATCTTCTCGATCGCCGACGAGATGGCGCTGACCGTGTTCCGCACCACCTACTCGGGCGTGCTCAAGGACAACATGGATTACTCGACCGGGTTCGCCGACGCCGAGGGCAGGCTGGTCGCGCAGGGGCTGACGCTCCCGGGGCACCTGGGCTCGGTGCCGACCGCCATGCAGTCGATCATGAAGCACTACCGTGACGACATCCGCGAGGGCGACGTGTTCATCATGAACGACCCCTTTGACGGCGGCATGCACCTGCCCGACATCTTCGTCTTCAAGCCGCTGTTCCACCGGGGCGAGCGCATCGCCTTCGCCTGCACCGTATGCCACCACAGCGACGTCGGCGGCCGTGTCGCGGGCTCGAACGCCTCGGACTCGACCGAGATCTACGCCGAGGGGCTGCGCATCGCGCCGCTCAAGATGTACGAGGCGGGCAAGCTGAACCAGACGCTGATGACCTTCATCGAGAGGAACGTGCGCCTGCCGGTGCAGGTGTTCGGCGACCTGCGCGCCCAGCTCGCCGCCTGCCATATCGCCGAGAAGCAGTTCGCCGAACTGGTCGCGCGCCACGGCGTGAAAGAGATCAAGCATCTGATGCGCGAGACGATCGACTACGCCGAGCGCCTGACGCGCGCTGCTCTGAAGGCGCTGCCCGACGGCCAGTGGCAGTTCGAGGACTGGATCGACGACGACGGCGTCGACTACGGCAAGCCGATCCGCCTCTTCGTCACCCTGCGCAAGAAGGGCGGCCACATGGTGGTCGACTGGACGGGCACCTCCCCGCAGGTGAAGGGCGCGATCAACAACACGCTCTCCTTCACCAAGGCGGCGTCCTACACCGGCGTGCGCTCGGTTCTGCCCCAGGGCATTCCGAACAACGAGGGCGTGTTCCGCGCCATCGAGGTGATCTGCCCGCCCGGTACCGTGGGCAACGGCGTGCTGCCCGCCGCGTGCGCCGCGCGTGGCCTCACGGGATTTCGCATGACCGATTGCATGTTCGGGGCGCTCGCGATGATGCTGCCCGACAAGGTGAAGGCGGCGGGCGACGGCGGCAACACCGGCGTCTCCATCGGCGGCTACGACGCGGCGCGCAAGCCCTTCATCTATGTCGACTTCACCTGCGGCGCGTGGGGCGCGCGCCCCTGGGCCGATGGCCTGGACGGCAACTCGCACATGTTCGCCAACATGGCCTCGCACTCGATCGAGGTCACCGAGCTTGAGCAGCCGATGCAGTTCCTTGCCTACGAGTTCGTGCCCGACAAGGCGGGCGCGGGCAAGTACCGCGGCGGCGTGCCGTTCCGGCGCGACTACCGCTTCCTCGAGGAGGAAGGCGTGCTGCAGGTGCGCTCCGACCGGCGCACGCACCGTCCCTTCGGCCTGTATGGCGGCAGCCCGGGCATGCCTTCGGAGAACTATCTCGACCCGGACCTGGAGAACCGCATCCTGCCGAGCAAATTCACCATGACCATCAAACGGGGGCAGATCTTCCGCCACGTGCTCGCCGGCGCCGGCGGCTGGGGCGACCCGCTCGAGCGCGATCCCGCGGCAGTTCTCAAGGACGTGCGCAACGAACTGCTCTCGCCCGCCAAGGCGGCAGCGGACTATGGTGTTGTCGTTTCCGGAAAAGAAGTTGATGCAAGGGCAACTGAAAGAAAGCGTACTGAAATGAGGGCCCAACGAAACTGGAACTCGGTCCCCGCAGTGCAGCGCGAGGATCCGGTCCTTCCCAGAAAAGCTGCGTAAGTGACCGGTTACCGAGTCGGTGTCGATGTCGGCGGCACCTTCACGGACATCGTGCTGCTCGGGTCCGACGGCACGATCCACACCAAGAAGGTCTCCTCCAGCGTCGGCAATTACGCGCAGGCGATCGTAGAGGGGCTTGCCGAGGTCATGCGCGAAACCGGGCTGGCCGGCGGCGCGCTCGAGGAGATCCGCCACGGCACGACAGTCGCCTCGAACGCGATCCTCGAGCACAAGGGCGCGCGCACCGGCCTGATCACCACCAGGGGCTTTCGCGACGTGCTCGAGATCCGCACGCTGCGCATGCCGCGCATGTACGACATCGCCTGGACCAAGCCCGTGGCGCTGGTCGAGCGCTATCTCAGGAAGACGGTGGATGAGCGCGTCAATGCCGCGGGCGCGGTCGAGCGGGCGCTCGACCAGCGTGAAGCCGAGCGGGTGGTGGACGAGCTCCTGGCAGAGAAAGTGGAAGCGATCGCGGTCTGCCTGCTGCATTCATTCTCGAATTCTTCCCATGAATTGCTGCTGAAGAAGATCGTGCAAAGGAAGGCCCCGTCCCTGCCCTGTTCCGTCTCGTGCGAAGTCCTGCCCGAAATCAAGGAGTACGAGCGCACTTCGACCACCGTCATCAATGCCTACGTGACGCCTGTCGTTGCCACCTACCTCAAGGCGCTGCGCCAGGGCCTGGACCGCGCGGGCGTCGGTGCGCGCGTGCTGCTCATGCAGTCGAACGGCGGGCTCACCACCGACGCCGCAGCCATCGAGCGGCCGATCCACGTCATCGAGTCCGGACCCGCGGGCGGCGTGGTCGGCGCGCAAGCCCTCGCGCGCGCGAAGAAACTGCCGGGGATCATCACCTTCGACATGGGGGGCACCACCGCCAAGGCCTCGATCGTCGAGCGCGGCGAGGTGACGCGCGCGCAGGAGTACGCGGTCGGCGCCGGCATCATGGTCGGCTCGCGCCTGCTCACCGGCGCGGGCTACACGCTCAAGGTGCCGGCGATCGATCTGGCGGAAGTCGGCGCCGGCGGCGGCTCGCACGTCTGGCTCGACCCCGCGGGCGCGCTCCAGGTCGGGCCCGAGAGCGCCGGCGCCGCGCCCGGGCCGGTGTGCTACGACGCGGGCGGCGAGATCCCGACGGTCACCGACGCGAACCTCGTCCTCGGTTTTCTCAATCCTTCCTACCTGGTGGGCGGCGCTTTAAGAATCAATAGTGAAAAAGCCAGACGAATTTTCGCGGAACGAATCGCCAAACCCCTCGGCATGAGCGTAGAGCGCGCGGCGCACGGCGCGCACCTGATCGCCGCCTCGAACATGATCCGCGCGATCAAGGCGGTCTCCACCGAGCGCGGCCGCGACCCGCGCCGGTTCGCGCTGTTCGCTTTCGGTGGCAACGGCCCGGTGTTCGGCTGCGGCATGGCGGCGGCGCTCGGCATGAAGCGCGTCGTCGTGCCGCCCTCGGCGGGCCTCTTCTCCTCCTTCGGCCTGCTCTACGCCGACGTCGAGCACCACTATTCGCGCACGCTCAGGCGCCTGCTGCGCAAATCGGATCTCGGCGAGATCCGCAAAGCCTGGGACGCGCTCGCGGACCAGGCTCGCGAGCAGCTTGCCGCGGAAGGTTTTATCGGAAAGAGAGCGCGAATCCGACGCGCCGCGGCCCTGCACTACCACGGCCAGACCTACGAGCTCACCGTGCCGCTGCCGGAGGGCCCGATCGATCTCAGGAAGCTGGAAGAGGCCTTCGGCCGCGAGCACGAGAAGACCTACGGCCACCGCGCGGGCGAGGACGAGCCGGTCGAGCTGGTGTCGATCCAGGTGGTCGGCCAGGGCCTGCGCGAGGGGCCCAGTGTCCCGAAACGCGTGCGCCCGAGCCGCGCCGAGCCCGCGCCGCCCGCGCCTCGGAAAGCCTATTTCGGTCCGAAGCTGGGTTGGCTCAAGACGCCTGTCTTGCGCCGTTCCGATCTGTCGAAGGCGCGCAAGGGTCCTTTGATCGTCGAAGAGTACGACGCGACCTGTGTCATCCCGCCTGGGGCAATAGCCGGGCTGGATGCCGGCGGCAACATCGCTATCGAGCTCGGCTGAGCCGCGCTCACTCCGACGCGACGCGCGGCAGCCAGAGCGCGAGCTGCGGCCAGTAGGAGAGGAGCGCAAGCATCAGGATCATGGTGACGACGAAGGGCGAAGAGCCGATGATGACGTCGTCGATCTTGCCGCGCTTGCGCAGGCCTTGCACCACGTAGAGATTGATGCCCACCGGCGGCGTGATCATCGCCGTCTCCATGAGGATCACGATCAGCACGCCGAACCAGATCGGGTCGTAGCCCGCCTTCACCATGATCGGGGCGATGATCGGCACCGTGGCGACCATCATGGAGAGCGTCTCCATGAAGCAGCCGAGGACGAGGTAGAACACGATCACCGCCAGCAGCAGCCCGGCCGGGGAGAGGCCGAGCTCCGTGATCGCGCGGTTGACCTGCGCGGTGAGGCCGATGGAGCTGATGACGAAGTTGAGGAAATACGCGGCAATCAGGATCGCCATGATCATGGCGGTGGTGCGCATCGTGCCCTCGAAGGCGTGCAGCAGCATGCGCAGGCTCAGGCTGCGGTGCCAGGCGGCGACGCCGAGGGCGGCGAGCACGCCGAGCGCGGCAGACTCGGTGGCGGTCGCAAATCCCCCGTAGATCGAACCGATCACCGCGATGAAGATGAGCAGCGGCGGAATCAGGTCGGGCAGGGCGCGGATGCGGGATTTCCAATTGGTGGTCGTGCGCCTGCCGCCGAACTCCGGCCGCACCAGGCAGATGAGAAGCACCGTCAGGCTGAACAGGCCCGCCAGCACGAGGCCCGGAATGATGCCGGCGAGATAGAGCTTGGGGATCGACGCATCGGTGAGCACCCCGTAGACGATCAGGTTGATGGAAGGCGGAATCAGGATGCCGAGCGTGCCGCCCGCGGCGATGGTGCCGAGGAACAGCCGCTCGGAGTAGCCGTGCTTCTTGATCTCGCCCATCGCCACCGTGCCGATGGTGGCGGCGGTGGCGACGCTCGAGCCGGAGGTGGCGGCGAACATCGCGCAGGCGGCGATGTTGGAGTGCATCAGGCCCCCGGGAAGCCAGGGCACCCACAGCACGAGCGCGTTGTACATGCGTTCGGCCACTCCCGAGCGCAGCAGGATTTCGCCCAGCAGCACGAAGAACGGGATGGCGACGAGGAGGAAGTTGTTGGACGTCGCCCAGGCCATCTCGCCGATGGCGAGCGTGAGCGGCAGCTTCGAGTACAACTCGGAGAGCGCCACGCCGAGAAAGCCAAGCGCCGCGGCTACCGGCACGGCGAGCGCCAGCAGCCCGATCAGGATCGCGAGCGCGCTCCAGAGCATCAGCGTTCCTTCAGCTCCCGGATCTCGTCCTCGACCTCCTCCATCACCGAGCGCGTGCTGATGGCGCCCGCCGCCGCCGCCGCGTCGCCGCGCGCGATCTGCAGCAAGGCGTGCGCGAGCAGCGCCACGCCGATCGCGAGAAACACCGCCAGGCCGGCGAGCCAGATCGACTGCGGGATCACCGTAGGCGTGGCAAGCGCCGACTGGCTGCGCGAGGACGACACCCAGGACTGCTCGACCACGCTCCAGCCGTGGCGCGCGATGAGGCCGAAAAAGGCGAGCAACAGCGCGATGCCGGCGAAATCGAGCGCGAGGCGCAACCAGCGGGGGAAATAGCCGTAAAGCGAATCGATGCGGATGTGGGCGCGGTCGAGGAGCGCCGCGCCGAGCGACCAGGCGGTGCCCAGCGCAAGCGCGTAGCCCGCGAGTTCATCGGCCCCGCCGATTGACGCGTTGAAAAACTTGCGCAGGGTGACGTCGATGCCGATCAGTACGGCGGCGGCGAGCACCAGCGCGCCGCCGAACCAAAGGCCGAAGCGGGTTACGCTGCGCACAAGCCCCATCGGCGAGCCTGCGAGAGGGTTCAGTTCGTCGGCGCCCTCAGGCCCAGCGCCTTGCCGACGGTGTTGTTCCACTCCGCGGCGCATTCGGCGCCGCAGCGCTTCGCCCAGCCGGCAAGCACCGCGCCCTCCACCAGTTTCTTGTGCGTCTCGGCCTCGGCCGGCTTCACCGGCACGATCGTGATGCCGGCCAGCTTGCCCATGGTGCAGGGCGGCTTGCCGGTATTGCAGTTGTCGGCCTCTCCATCCGCCTTCTTGAGCGTCGCCCACATCTTGTTCTCGTACGCCTTCACTTGCTCGAGCATGAAGCCCTGCACGCGCTTGTCCAGCCGGTTCCAGCTCGTCAGGTTCACCGCCATCACGTTGATGCTCCAGCCGAGCGACATGGGGTAGAGCGATTTCGTCACCTCGGGCCAGCCCGCAGTATTGCCCGACAGACTGCCGGTGACGCCGCAGTCGACGACGCCGTTGTTCAGCGCCGGCACCACTTCGGCGAACGCCATGCTGACCGCGGTGGCGCCGACGCCGGAGAGGAAGTCGCGCATGGTGTTGTTGAACACGCGCACCTTCTTGCCCTTGAGGTCGGCGAGGCCGCCGAGCACGCCGCGGCACCAGAATACCTGCGGCGGGTTGCCGCCGAAGGCGAGTAGTTTCGCGTTCCAGTTCTTCTGCATCTGGCGGTCGATCACCGCGCGGTAGGCCTCGCAGCCGGCGCGCGCCTTGTCCGCATCGAGGGTGATGCCGGCGAGGTCGCAGCCTTCGAAGCGCGGGTCGTCACCCGCCATCTTGGAAATATCCATGCCGGCGAAGTCCATCACGCCGAGGCGCAGGAGGCGCAGCATCGTCTTGTCATCGACGCCCATCTGGTCGAGCGGCGTGATGTCCGCGGTAATCGCCCCTTTGGACGCCTTGGGTAGGATGTCGCGCCAGAACGGCACTTCGTCGATGATCGACGCCACCGTTGGGCTGTTCAGGCCGATCACCTTGAACTGCGCCTTGGGCAGGTCCTGCGCGTAGCCGGATGAAGCGCTGGCGGAAGCAAACAGCGAAACTGCGAATGCGGCGAGCGAACGGGTTAGCATTGGTAGTCTCCTCCTGTGACCCGTAATACTACCCCCGCCCGCCTCGCCGCCGACATCGGCGGCACCTGCAACGACGTTCAGGCCTTCGCCGAGGGCCGAGCGTCCATGCGGCCGTACCAGGCGCCCAGGCGGGCGAGGCCCGGGTCGAGCGGCTGGCCGACGCGCTTGCCGAAAGCGACGAAGCAGTAGAGCAGGATGTCGGCCAGCGTCAGCCGCTCGCCGCACAGGAAGGTCTTGCTGCCCATCTGCCCGTCCAGCCAGGCGAGCTTTTCGCGCGCGATGCGCTTGAGCCCGTCGGCCGCCTCGGGCAGCACAGTGATCCGGTCCTTGAACATCGCCAGCCCCTCGGCGTAACGGAATCCGCCGCCCATCGGCTCGACGATGTTCAGGTCCACCCGGCGCGTCCACATGCGCGTCTCGGCACGCTGCTCGGGCGTGGCGCCGATCAGGCTCGGCGGCGGGGATTTCTCTTCCAGGTATTCGCAGATCGCCGTGACCTCCGCCAGGTAGCTGCCGTCGTCCAGCTGCAGCGTCGGCAGCTGCCCGGCCGGATTGCGCGCCAGGTGCGCCTCCTTGCGGTTCTCGCCGCCGCGCAGGTCGACCGGCACCAGCTCGAGCACAATGCCCTTCTCCGCCGCGAACATGCGCACCACGTGGGGATTGGGTCCTACCGAGTTGTACAGTTTCATGCGGTGTCCTTCCTGGGCAAGCATGGGCTGGGCGGTAAAGTATATTCGACCTCATGTTACCCGCCCGCCTCGCCGCCGACATCGGCGGCACCTTCACCGATGTCGTGCTGGAGCACGCGGGCCGCCGCCACTCGGCCAAGGTGCTCACCACGCCGCGCGCGCCCGAGGAAGGCATGCTGGAGGGCATCGGGAAAGTCCTGCAGGAAGGCGCGCTGCAGCCTGCCCAGGTCGGCGTCCTGATCCACGGCACCACGCTCGCCACCAACGCGCTGATCGAGCGCAAGGGCGCAAAGACCGCCCTGCTCACCACCGCGGGCTTTCGCGACGTGATCGAGATGGGCTACGAGAAGCGCTACGAGCACTACGACCTGGAACTGGAGCTGCCCATGCCGCTGGTGCCGCGCGAGCTGCGCTATCCGGTGGAAGAACGGATGACGGCAAAGGGCGGGATTCACAGGCCCTTGAATGAAGAATTACTCAAGAAAACCATAGAAATAATAAGAAAAGAAAAAGTTGAAGCCATCGCCGTCGGATTTCTCCATTCGTATGCAGATGATTCGCACGAACGGCGCGTCGGAGAAATGCTCGCGAAGGCGCTGCCCGGCATCCCGGTGACCCTCTCTGCCGCGGTCTGCCCGGAAATCCGCGAGTACGAGCGCTTTTCCACCGCCTGCGCCAACGCCTATGTGCAGCCGCTCATGACGAGCTACCTCGAGCGCCTCGCGGCTCAACTGCAACAGCGCGGCTTCGCCTGCCCGACGTACCTGATGACCTCCGGCGGGGGACTCACCACGCTCGAGACCGCGCGCCGCTTTCCGGTGCGGCTGGTGGAATCGGGCCCCGCGGGCGGGGCGATCCTCTCGGCCGGCCTCGCGCGCGAAAACTCCCTCGACGAAGTACTTTCGTTCGACATGGGCGGCACCACCGCCAAAATTTGCTTCATCGGCCAGGGCCGTCCCGAGCAGTCGCGCAAGTTCGAGGTGGCGCGCATCTGGCGCAACCTGAAGGGCAGCGGCCTGCCGCTGCGCGTGCCCGTGACCGAAATGGTCGAGATCGGTGCCGGCGGCGGCTCGATCGCGCGCCTGGACCAGTTGCAGCGCATCCAGGTGGGTCCGGCGAGCGCGGGCGCTGAGCCGGGCCCGGCCTGCTACGGGCGCGGCGGCACCGAGTCCACGGTGACCGATGCCGACGTGGTGCTGGGCCTCATCGACCCGGCCGCGTTCGCCAGCGGGACTCTTCAGCTGAATTTTCGAAAAGCCGAAAACACGCTCCTCACACGCATTGGCGCCCCGCTCGGCCTCACAGCGGCCTGGGCGGCGGCGGGCGTCACCGAAATCGTCGAGGAGAACATGGCGAGCGCGGCGCGGGTGCACGCCATCGAGCGCGGCAAGACGCCCGAGCGCTGCACCATGATCGCCTTCGGCGGCGCCGCGCCGCTGCATGCGGCGCGCCTCGCAATGAAACTCGGCGTGCGCAAAGTCCTCGTGCCGGTGGATGCGAGCGTCGGTTCGGCGGTGGGGTTCCTGCGCGCGCCGGTGGCCTTCGAGCTCGCGCGCAGCCTGCGGATGCGGGACGATTCACTTGACTTTTCACTTGTAAATCTTTTACTCGCAAAAATGCAAGGCGAAGCGAAAGCCATCGTCGCCGCCGGCGCTCTCGGGGCGAAGCTCGCGACGCGCCGCAGCGTGGAGATGCGCTACGAGGGCCAGGGGCATGAAATTTCCGTGCCCCTGCCCGACGGCAGATTGAATGCGCGGCACGCGCGCAAGCTGCGCGCCGGGTTCGAGGCGCACTACGAACGGCAGTTCGGCCTGCGCATCGCCGACGTGCCGGTGGAATTCCTGACCTGGTCGGTCAGTGTCTCGACGGCTGCGAAGAACGCAAGAGAAAAAATCAGGTTGAGGAAGAAATCCAAAGTGACGGCAAGCGGCAAACGCAAGGTTTTCAACCAGGATTCCGGCACCAGCGTGGCCATCGCCACCTACCTGCGGGCGAGCCTCGCGCCGGGAATGCAATTCGCCGGCCCGGCCCTGGTGGTCGAGCCGCAGACCACCACGCAGGTGCCGCGCGGGTGGCATTGCAACGTCTTACCCTCAGGACATCTTTTGTTGGTTAATTCGAAATTATGAATAAAAAACTAGTGCAACAAATTCTCTGGAACCGGCTCATCGCGGTGGTGGAGGAGCAGGCCAACGTGCTGCTCAAGACCGCCTTCGGCACCATCACGCGCGAAGCGGGCGACCTTTCCGCCGGCGTCTACGACACCAAGGGCCGCATGCTCGCGCAGGCGGTCACCGGCACGCCGGGGCACGTCAACACCATGGCAGCCGCGGTAGCGCACTTCCTCGAGCGCTTCCCCGCCCATACGCTCAAGCCCGGCGACGTGCTGGTAACCAACGATCCGTGGCTCGGCACCGGCCACCTGTTCGATTTCGTCACCGTGACGCCGGCCTTCCTGAAGAAGAAGCTGATCGGCTTTTTCGCCTCCACCTGCCACGTCATCGACATCGGCGGGCGCGGCTTTGTCGCCGAGGCGACCTCGGTCTATGAGGAAGGCCTGTATGTCCCGCACATGAAGCTGATGGATGCGGGCAAACGCAACCCGACGCTGTTCGCAATCCTCATGGGCAACGTGCGCGAGCCGACGCAGGTGCGCGGCGACCTGCTGAGCCTCGTCTCCTGCAACGAGGTGGCGACGCGGCGCCTCGCGGCGATGCTGGAGGAATTCGGCCTCTCCGAACTCGACACCCTGGGCGAGTACATCGTCTCCACCTCGCGCGAGTCGATGCGCGCCGCGATCCGCAAGTTGCCCTCCGGCACCTGGCGCGCGGCGATGACGCTGGACGGCTACGAATCGCCCGTCGAGCTCAAGGCCGCGCTCGCGGTGTCGGACGGCGCGATCCACGTCGATTACGCCGGCACTTCGGCCGCCTCGCGCTTCGGCATCAATTCGCCCAAGTGCTACACCGACGCCTACACCTCGTTCGGCGTCAAATGCATCGTCGCGCCCGGCATTCCGAACAACGCCGGCTCGCTCGAAACGGTCTCGGTCTCGGCGCCGGAGGATTCGATCGTCAATCCGCTGCGGCCTCGGGCCGTGACCGCACGCCACCTCATCGGCCAGATGCTGCCCGAGCTCGTCTTCGGCTGCTTCGAGGAGCCGCTCAAGGGGCAAGTGCCGGCGGAGGGCGCCGGCAGCATCTGGATCCTCGGCCTCTCGGGCGGACCGCAGGTGGAGGGCGCGAAGCCCGATGCGAGGCGCTTCAACGCCCTCTCCATCGGCATCGGCGGCATGGGCGCGCGCCCTGCCAAGCACGGCCTCTCTTCGACCGCGTTTCCGAGCGGCGTCGGCGCGATACCCGTGGAGGTCACCGAAGCGCTCTCGCCGCTGCTGTTCCGGCGGCGCGAGCTTGCGGACGGCCCCGGCGGCGAGGGCCGGCAGCGCGGCGGCAAGGGCACGGTGATCGAGGTCGAGAACACTGAACCCGCGCCCTTCAGCGTTGCCTGCGCCACCTTCGACCGGCGCCACAACCCGGCGCGCGGCCGCGCCGGCGGCATGGATGGACGTGTGGGCCGCGTCGGTTTGGCGAGCGGCAAGGTCCTGCCCGGGAAGGAAACCTACGTCGTCCCTGCGGGCGACTGCCTGGTGGCCGAGATGCCGGGCGGCGGCGGCTACGGCAAGAAATCCTGACGTGCAGGAAGCGCCGCGGATCACCTTCCCGGCGATCGAAGGCGCGCCGCTCTTCGCGCGCTGGCTCGGGCTCGCGCCGCGTTTCGACATCATGGCGACGCTCGCGAAAGGCCCGGTCTGCTACACGCGCCTGCTGGGAAAACGCATCTACTTCGTCAACGACGCGGAGTACGTGAAGCGCATCCTGCTCGACAACCTCGCCAACTATCCCAAGTCCGTCACCTACCGCAACAACCTGCGCCCCTTCCTCGGCGACGGCATGCTGATTTCGGAAGGCGAGTTCTGGAAGCGCCAGCGGCGCCTCGCGCAGCCTGCGTTCCACCTGCGCCGCCTGAAGGCGCTCGCCGCGACCATGGCCGGGGCCGCAGCGCGCATGGCCGCGGGCTGGGAGCACGGCAAAGTCGTCGATGTGATGCCGACGATGAACGCAGTGACGATGGAAATCGTCGCGAAGACCCTGTTCGGCGCCGACGTGAGCCGCGACATCGGCACGGTGGGCGAGGCGATGAACGTGCTGGGCGAGGAAACCGGGCGCATCCGGCCCACCGCTTTCTTCGAGCTGCCCGAGTTTGTCACGCGGCCGCGCGGCCGCCGCTTCGCCGAGGCGGTGGCGACGCTGGATGCCATCATCAACCGCATGGTCGCCCAGCGCCGCGCCGAAATAGGTCGGGGCGCTGCGCCGCAGGACGACCTGCTCTCGATGCTGCTCGAAGCGCGCGACGAGGAATCCGGCCAGGGCATGACCGACCGCCAGCTGCGCGACGAACTGGTGACCCTCTTCCTCGCCGGCCACGAAACTACCTCGATCTCGCTTACCTGGACCTTCCACCTGCTGGCGCAGCACCCCGCCGCCGCAGCAAGGCTGCAGGCTGAGGTGGATTCCGTACTCGGCGGGAAAGCCGCGCCTTCCTTTGACGACCTCGAGCGCCTGCCGTATGCGCGCATGGTCGCCGAAGAGGCGATGCGCCTCTATCCGCCGGCCTACGTGTTCAGCCGCCGCGCCGCGGGCGAAGACCTGCTCGGTCCCTGGCGCATCCCCGCGGGTGCCCACATCATCATCAGTCCGTATGCGCTGCATCGCCGTCCCGACTACTGGAGCGAGCCCGACAGCTTCAAGCCCGAGCGCTTCGCCGCGGACGGGTCCAACGTTTCGGCCGACCGGCCCAAGCACGCCTACATTCCCTTCGGCGGCGGCCCGCGCATCTGCATCGGCAATTCCTTCGCCATGATGGAGCACGCCATTGTCATGGGCGCGGTGGTGCGCCGCTGGCGCCTCGAATCCATCCCCGGCCACGAGGTACGCACCGAGCCGCGCATCACGCTCAGGCCACGCGGCGGCCTGCCGATGCGCGTGCTGCGGCGCTAGGCGGCCGGGGCATATAATTCGGCGCTGCTTCGAATCAGAGCGGAGGCATCATGAAGGCGATCGACCGCAGGAGATTCGTCCTCGCCGCGGGCGCCTTCATCGCTGCGCGACCCGCCCTCGGGCAGCGGCCAGCCGATCGCAGACGCGTTGTCGGCATACTGCAGCCTCGTACGCGGGCCGATGCCGGACCGGAACTTGAGACTTTCGCCGAAGGTTTGCGCGCAGGCGGATTCGTGGAGGGCGAGAACCTCCGGTTCGAATCCGGTTATGCCGATTACGACTATCGCAAACTCGATCGCCTCGCCGCGGACCTCGTGCGCGCGCAGGTGGAGGCGATCTATGCCTCGACGACGTGGCCGGCCTACGCAGCCCAGGCGGCCACGAAGACGATCCCGATCGTGTTTTCCGGCATCAATGACCCTGTGGGCAACAGGCTCGTGCAATCGCTCGGCAGGCCCGGCGGCAACCTTACCGGCGTGTCGGAGGCGAATGCCGAACTGACTGCAAAGCGCGTGCAATTGATGCGCGAGCTGTTTCCGGGTGGCGGCCGCCTCGGTGTCGTCTACGATAAGGATTCGGCCAAGGCCTGCCAGTTGGAGCTCAATGACATCGGCAGAGCCGGCAAGCAGCTCGGCACTGACGTACTGGAGCTTCCCTACTCCGAGAAGACGGAATTGGCGGGCGCGTTCAACACGGCGCGGCGGGCAAACGTCGTGGCGCTGCTCATTCCCACGACTTATGAAACGCGGCGCTATGGCGCCGAGCTTGCTCTGCAATCGACCAGCAGCCGGATCCCGCTGATTCACTCTGGCAGCGAGGCGGCGGCGGCCGGCGGCCTGATGTCGTACGGCCCCGAGCGCAGTTGGGGGGCCCGCCGCGCGGGCAATTACGTTGCGAGAGTGCTCAAGGGCGCGAAACCGGCCGATCTGCCGGTGGAGCAACCGACCAGATACGAACTGGTGATCAACCTCAGGACCGCGAAAACACTCGGCATCACCATCCCGCAATCCGTGTTGCTGCGCGCCGACCGGCTGATCGAATGAAGCGCGCGCACGTCGTCCTTGGTGGCATAGCGGCCGCCCGGAAACGGATGGCCGCCGATTCCGCGCTACGCAGGCTGCGCCAGGTCGGCCCTGGTCGCCGGCACCGAATAGGTCGCGTCGGGATGCTTCGGCAATGCGGCGTCCCAATCCTGGTACCTCGCGCGCATCGCGGCGAGCCGCCCGGGGTCGCGCTTGCCGTGGTTCGCGCGCTCGCGCTCGTCTTGAGCGAGATTGAAGAGGAATTCGTCGCCCTCGATTGAAAGGTATTTCCAGTCGCCGCAGCGCAGCGCCTTCTGATTGCGGTAGAGCATTTTCCAGAAAAGCTCGCGCTCAAACGACTTTTCCGATTTTTGCAGCACGTTCAGCAAGCTTTTTCCATCCAACGGAAAATCTTTGCTTGAAGACACCTTCGCAATGTCCAAAATAGTTGCGACCCAGTCCATCGTGATGGCGTGCTGCGTGGTGACGCCGCCCGCCTTTACTTTCGCCGGCCAGCGCACGATGTAGGGCACGCGGATGCCGCCTTCGAGCAGGTCCATCTTCCTGCCCACCAGCGGCCAGGTGTCGGAAAAGCGCTCGCCGCCGTTGTCGCTGGTGAAGATCACGATCGTGTTTTTATCAATCTTCATATTTTTCAACGTCGAAACGATGCGGCCAATCCCCTCGTCCATCTGCCGGACCATGGTGAGGTAGGTCGGCAGCGAGCCGCCGTCGAAGTGGTAGAGCTTTTCGATGCGCTTCGCTTCCGCCTCGTCGTCGCGCGTTTCCCAGGGCCAGTGCGGGGCGTTGTAGTGCACCGAGAGAAAGAACGGCCGTTTGCTGTTTCGTTTTATGCAGGCAACCGCCTTCTCGGTAATAAGGTCGGTGAGGTAGCCCTTCGTGTGCACGGCCGTTTCGTTCTCGAAAAGATCGTGCACGCCGAAGGAGTCCTTGTGCGTGTGGTAATCGACGGCGCCGGAGAGCGTGCCGAAGAATTCCTCGTAGCCGCTTTTCAGGGGCCCGAAATGCGGCGGGAAACCGAGATGCCATTTGCCCACCAGCGCCGTGGCATAGCCTGCTGCGCGCAAAAGCGAAGGCAGCGTCGGGTGCGCCGGCGGCAGGCCGAGGTGCGGATTGCCCCGCGCGTCCTTGCTGCGGATCGGTTCGTCGGCGCCACCACGCAAGCGGTGCTGCCAGCGCCCGGTCATGAGCGCAAAGCGCGTCGGCGAACAGACCGAGGAGTTGGCATAGCCCTGCGTGAAGCGCAAACCTTCCTTCGCCATGCGATCGAGCACGGGCGAGCACTTGCTTCTGCCGCCGTAGCAGCCAAGGTCGGCGTAGCCGAGGTCGTCGGCGAGGATGAAGACGAAATTCGGCCGCTCGCGGCTCATTCGCCTTTCACCCCGGTCTCCCGGATCACCTTGCCCCAGGCGGCGTGCCCGGCGCGGATCATCAGCGCAAACTCCTCGGGCGTATTGCCGACCGCGAACATTCGCGCCGCCTTGAAGGCCGCCAGCACTTTCTCGTCTTTCAGCGCCTTCACGGTCTCGGCGTGAATCCGCGCGACGACTTCCCTGGGCGTTCCGGCCGGTGCGAGCAGGCCGTACCAGGATGGCTGGCTACCCGCGTCGAAGCCCTCGATGCCCTGCGCGGCGAGGCTGCGCAGGTCAGGCAGCTCGTCGGCGCGGTCGGTGAGATAGACCGCGAGCGCCCTCAGCTTGCCGCTGCGGATGTGTGCCAGCGCCCCCGTCGTCGGCGTGAACATGACCTGCGTTTCGCCGGCGAGAACGCTGCGCACTGCGTCGGCGTTGCCCTTGTAGGGAACATGGGTCATCTGTACCCCGGCGCGCTGGCTGAAATACGCGCCCGCCAGATGGCCCGGCGAGGCCTTGCCCGCGGAAGCGAAATTCAGCTTGCCCGGGTTGGCCCTGGCGAGCGCGATCAACTCCGCCACCGTGCCCGCCTGCACCGATGGATGCACGACCAGCACCGAGTCGAAGGTCGCCAACGTCGTGACCGGCGCGAAATCCTTGAGCGGATCGAACGGCAGCTTGTCGTAGAGGTGGGAATTGCTGGTGACGATGCTGAAAAGCGTCAGCAGCAGCGTATGCCCGTCGGGCGGCGCCTTCGCCACTTCCGCGGCGCCGATATTGCCGGCCGCGCCCGGCTTGTTCTCGACGATCACCGGGGTGCCGAGTGAGGCCGAGAGGCGCTCGGAGAGCAGGCGCCCGACCACATCAAGCGGGCCGCCAGGCGGGAACGGATTCACCAGCCGGATGGTTCTCGAGGGAAACTGCTGCGCCGCGGCCTCCATGGAGAGCGCAGCGCACGCGCAAATGATGCACAGAAGCAGGCGCATCGGCGACCGCAGAATCGACATCACCGTTCGTGGGCGGTGGGCAGCCGGTCTCATGCGAGCTTGCCGCCCGCCGCGGCGATGCGCCGGCAGGCTTCCTCGAGCACCGGCAGCCCGGTCGCGATCGAGACGCGGAAATACGGCGACAGGCCGTAGTTCGCGCCATTCGGCAACGCGACGCCGCCTTCCAGGAGCCAGGCACAGACGTCGGAATCATTGGCGAGCACCTTGCCCTCGGGCGTGCGCTTGCCGAGCCAGCCGGCGCAGGAGACGTAGAGGTAGAACGCGCCGTGCGGCGGTTCGACCGCAAGACCCGGTATCGCCGCGAACCGCGGCACGATGGCGTCACGCCGCGCCTGGAACTCGGCGCAGCGCGCGCGCACGATGTCCTGCGGACCGTTCAGCGCGGCCACCGCCGCGGCCTGGCTCACCGAGGACGGATTGATCGAGCTTTGCGCCTGCAGGCGCCCCATCGCGCGCACCAGTTCCGCCGGCCCGGCCGCATAGCCCAGGCGCCAGCCGGTCATGGCGTAGGTCTTCGAGCAGCCATTGACCGTGAGCACGCGGCCGGTAAGCTGCGGCGCCACCGCCGCAAGGGTGGCGAAGCTGCGGCCGTCGAAGAGGATGTGCTCGTACATGTCGTCGGCGATCGTCCACACCTGCGGATGGCGATCGAGCACGCCGGCCAGCGCGCGCAGCTCGTCGGCCGAGTACACCGCGCCGCTCGGGTTGGAGGGCGAATTGAGCATCAGCCACTTGGTGCGCGGCGTGATCGCCGCCTCGAGTTCCTCCGCGCGCAGCTTGAAGCGGTTCTCGGGCCGCGTCGGCAGCCACACCGGCGTGCCCTCGGCGAAGTGGGTGATGTCGGCATAGGCGACCCAGGAGGGCGCCGGGATCAGCACTTCGTCGCCCGGGTCGAGCGTGGCCATGAGCGCGTTGTAGAGCACCTGCTTGCCGCCCGCCCCGGCGGAAATGTTCTCGGGCTTGAATTCGAGCGCGTTCTCGCGGCGGAATTTGCCGATGATCGCGGCCTTCAGCTCGGGAGTGCCGTCTACCTGCGTGTAGTGCGTCTGGCCGGCACGCATCGCCCGGTGCGCGGCCTCGATGACATGGTCCGGCGTGTTGAAGTCGGGCTCGCCCTGCGCCAGCTCGATGATGTCCTTGCCGGCGGCGCGCAGTTCGCGCGCGCGCTGCGCCGCGGTCGCCGACGCCGAGAGCCTCGCGCGGCCGACGCGAATCGAGAGCATGCCCATCCTCAGAGCGTCACGACAGGAGCTACTTCTTCGCCTGATGCTGTTCGAAAGCCGCGACTTCCTTCTTCAGCTTCGTATATTCCTCGCAGCCGAAGGTGCAAATCCTGTCGAGCTGTGCCAGGTGCTCCTTCGCCTTCGCCAGGTTGCCCGACATGAGGTAAGCCTCGCCGATGTACTCGTGCGCGCCGCGGTGCTTCGGATTCAGGCGCAGCGCCTCGTTGTAGTGGCGGTAGACCAGGTCCATCGCCGGGCTGGCGCCCTTGCGGATCGAATAGGCGTACAGGTTGTGGGTATCGGCCTCCTGCGGGCTGCGCGCCACAGCCTCGCGCAGGATCTTCTGCGCACCCGCCCAGTCTTCCTTGCCGAGCGCGGCCCGCGCCTGCTCCAGCGCCGGATCCTTCGGCGTTTTCGTGTCGGGCTTGACATCGTCCATCCCCCATGTCGCAGTGGCGGCGGCAAGGGCTAAGATGAAAACATGAACGCGCGTACTTTGCATGCGACGCTCCGTTGGTCTGTGCTAGCCGTAACGTTAACATGCGCGCCGCCGGACGCATTCCCCGCCCCGCCCGCCGATCGCGCCGAGGCGCTCGCGGAAGCCTCCGCCGAGCGGCGCTCGATCTAGGCGTCAGACGTAGTCCTTGGCGGCGGTTTCGGCGTCCGCGGGCGCGCCGAGGAGGTAGCCCTGCAGGTTGTCGCAGCCGCAGGCGATGAGGGCGGCCTTCTGCGCCTCGGTCTCGACGCCCACGGCGGTGACTTTGAGCTCGAGCGCATGGGCGAGGCCCGCGATTCCGGCGACGATGGCCTTGCCGTCCCGGTGCACTTCGGCCACCAGCGAGCGGTCGACCTTCAGCTTGTGCACGGGCAGCTGGCGCAGGGCGACCAGGCTCGAATACGCCGCGCCGAAGCCGTCGATCGCCACCGTGACGCCGATCTGCCGCAGCTTCTTCAGCACCGCCAGCGCGATATCCGCGTTGTGCATCAGCGCCGGCTCGGGCACCTCGAGCTCGAGCAGTTCCGGCGGCAGCCCGGTGCTCTTCAACGCCTGTGCCACCACGTCGGGAAGCTTCGGATCATTGAACTGGCGCGGCGACAGGTTGACGCACACCGGCATCTTGCGCTCGGTGCCGATGAAGGTGCCCCAGCGGCAGGCCTCGCCAAGCATCCATTCGCCCAGGCGCAGGATGAGGCCCGTGTCCTCCGCGATCTGGATGAAATCCGCGGGCTCGATCACGCCGCGCGTCGGATGCTGCCAGCGCAGCAGCGCTTCGTGCGCCGCCACGCCGCCCGCCGCCGCGTAGATCGGCTGGTAGTAGACGCGCAGCTCTCCCTTCAGCACCGCCTGGCGCAGGTCGTTCTCCAGCGCGATGCGCCTGGAGGCGGTCTGGTTCATCTGGTCGGTGAAGAACTGGAAGTTGGCGCGCCCGGTCTCCTTGGCGTGGTACATCGCCGCGTCGGCGTTGCGGATCAGCGTCTCGGCGTCGCGCCCGTCGTCGGGGAAAACGCTGATGCCGATCGAGGCGGAGAGGTGCAGCTCGCGCCCCTCGGCCTCGCAGGGATGCAGTACCGTCTCGAGGATCTTGGCGGCGACGCTGGCCGCATCCGAGGGGCGCTTGATCTCGGGCAGCACGACGATGAATTCGTCGCCGCCGATGCGGCAAATAGTGTCCACCACGCGCAGCTGCTTCACCAGGCGCTCGGAAATTTCCTTCAGCACCGCGTCGCCCGCGGTGTGGCCGAGCGAGTCGTTGATGATCTTGAAGCGGTCGAGGTCGACGAACATCACCGCGGTCTGCTCGCGGTTGCGCTGGCTCAGCGCCAGCGCCTGCGTCAGGCGGTCTTCGAGCAGGCGGCGGTTGGGCAGGCCGGTCAGCGCGTCATGGTCGGCGAGGTGCTGGGCGCGCGTTTCGGCCTGCCTGCGGTCGGCGATCTCGGCCTGCAGGCGCTCGTTCGCCTCGCGCAACTCCACGGTGCGCTCGCCGACCGCGCGCTCGAGCGCCGCGCGCACGGCCTCGAGAGACTCGAGCACGCCGTGCTCGGCAGTAATGTCCTCGAAAATCCCTATCGTGCCTTCAGCGGGCTGCCGCGGATCGATCGCCTTAACCACGACCTTGCACCAAATCCTCGAGCCGTCCTTGCGCCGCAGCCACTGCTCGAAAGTCTGCTTCTCGCCCGCGCCGAGCTGAGCGACGTAACTGCCGCTCGAGGCAAAATCGTCGTCGGTGAAGTAGTACTGACGGGTCGACATGCCGTTCGCTTCGCCCGCGCCGTAGCCGAACAGCTCCTCGAAGCGCTGGTTGCAGCGCACGATCTGGCGCTCACGCACGAAGCAGATGCCAATGGAGGCGGTGTCGAGGATCGCCTCCTGCTCGCGCAGCAGCCTCGCCACCTCGTCGGCCTGGCGCTTGCGCGCGGTGATGTCCTCGGCGATCCAGACCGTGCCTGCCTTCGGGTCGGTCGTGCTGACCATCTTCGCGATCAGGCGTGCGAGGAAGGTCGTGCCGTCCTTGCGCCGCACCTCCCACTCGACGTCGAGCTGGCGCCCGTCGCCGAGCACCGGCACCGCGATCGCGCCCAGCGCTTCGTAGCTTTCGCGCGAGGGATACACCACGTCGCCCGGCTGGCCGATCAATTCGTCGGCCTTCCAGCCCAGCATCTCGGCGAACTTGGGGTTGCACAGCGTGAACTTGCGCTCCCGCGTAAAGGCGATGCCGATCGAGGCGGTGGCGAGGATCGCCTTGTACTCGAGCTGCGCATCGCGCGCTCGGCCGGCATAGCCCGCGACGCTCGGCTCGGCGCCGCGGGGCCCGATCTCGGGCGGGACGCTGTCTTCGAACGGGACCGGACCGCTCATTCGCGGGGCGCGAGCGAATCGAACAGCGTGGCGTAGCGCTTCAGGCGCCGCGCGGCATGCGCGCGCTGGTCGGTGCTGAGCGTGCGCTCGATGTCCAGGAGCAGTTCCATGTACTCGGCGTGGGTGGCGCGCGACGCCTCGAGATAGGCCGGCGCGCGCCTGGCTTCCCAATCCTGCGCCCACGCTGCGAGGCGCCGGCCGGCCTCCCGCGCGCGCAGCATGGCGACGAACTCGGCCTGCATGCGCCTGCGGTCCTGCAGGCGCAGGTCGGCGGAAAACGGCGCGCGCGCGCTGTAGCGCCGCACGCGTTCGACCTGCGCTTCGCTGAGCGTGCCGTACCACGCCTCGAGGCGCTCGAGGTTGCGCGTCACCCGCCGCTTGTGGCGCTCTTCCATGGTGCCTTGCACCCGCTCCTTCGCGAACTTGCGGTTCTCTTCCGCCAGGCGCGCCTCGAGATGGCTGATCTGCTCGGCGCTGAGCTTGTCGAGCAGCCCGGCCGCGTTAGTCGCTGCCACGCCCAGCGCCTCCCGGATCTGCGCCCGTACTGCATCGTAACTCCATTCGAGGTCCGCGCGCCCGGCGCCGCGCAGCACGCGCGCCGCCGCCTCGTCGCCCAGTCGCGCGTATTGCGGCAGGGCCCTGGCGCGGTGCCAGGCGAGGAACGCGGCGAGGCTGCGGTCGAGCTCGCCGGTCTGCTCTCCCTGGAAATCGAAGTAGTGGTTGGCCCGCCAGCGCAGGAACAGATCGGCGTTGTCATAGGCAAGGCGCGTCGGGCTGCAACCCTGCACAAGTGCAAGCGCGAGGGCGATGAAAAACCACTTCATTTTCACCAAAAGCTCTCCACCGTGATCTGCCCCGGCGTGCGGCGGCGGTTCTTGCGCAGGCCTCGCGCCGTGAGTTCGGCCGCGACGTCCTTGAGCATCTGGGGATTGCCGCACAGCATGAACTGGGAACGCTCTGCGGCGATGGGGCGCCCCGCCGCCTCGAGCCGCCCGTCGCGGATGGCGGCCGGAATCCGGCCCTCCAGCGCACCGGGTGTTCTTTCCCTTGAAGTGAATTTGATCGTCACGAACCGCTCGCCACGCTGCCTCTTCACCGCGTCGATCATATCCGCGTAGACCAGCTCGCTGGCGCGTCGCGTCGCGTGGACCAGAAGCACCCGGCGGTAGCGTTGCCAGGGGGTTTCGGTGCGCAGGACGGAGAGGAACGGCGCGATGCCCGTGCCCGTGGCGACGAGCCACAGGTCCTCGGCCGGCGGCACCTCCGCAAGCACGAGGAAGCCGGAGGGATTGTCGGCGACATAGAGCCGGTCGCCCTTCCTCAGCCGCGCCAAGGGCGGCGAGAGCGGGCCCTCAGGCACGATCACGCCGTAGAACTCGAGCACCGCGTCCTGCGGCGGGTTGACAAAGGAGAACGGCCGCGCGATACGCTCGCCGCCCAGGTCCAGGGCGATGCGCACGAACTGGCCGGCGGCGAATGTGAGGGGTGGGCTCTCCACACGTAGCGAGAACAGGGTATCGGTCCATGCCTTGTGCTCAACCACCTGGCCTTCCAGCCATTTACTCATTGCAGCTTGTAGGGCTCGAGCTGCAGGTCCTGCAGCTCCCCGCCCAGCATCACGATGGCGCCGTGGCGGCGGTTGTCGCCGGTGTCGGAGAATTCGAAGGTATAGGTGCGGCGCAGGCACAGCTGCCCGGCCTCGTCGCGGGCCAGGCGCAAGCGGGCGAACTGCACCGTCTCATCAAGCAACTGGACGCCGTAGCGCGTGCAGGCGTTGCGCCCCGCGGCGAGCGCGCGCTCGCGCGCCCGCAGGCTGTCGATCCAGAAGAAAGCACCCGCGGCGATGACGATGATGGCGGCCGCCTCCCA
The DNA here is from genome assembly GCA_005240145.1 of Nitrosomonadales bacterium. GTDB lineage: Bacteria > Pseudomonadota > Gammaproteobacteria > Burkholderiales > SG8-39 > RBG-16-66-20. Next base: position 32,050 of record SBAS01000058.1, read on the forward strand.
CATTTATTGGGCAGCGGGACTGGGGTAAAGAGCGTTTGCCGCTTCGATTTCTTCCTGTAGTTCTTTGGATAGCTTCGATTCAAAAAAGCCTGAAAGTTCTTCCAGTTGCCTTGTTGAAGTTGCGCCAATGATGGTGGAGGCGGTAAAGAAGCGGTCTTTCGCAAACGCGAGCGCGACGCCGGCGAGCGGCAGGCCATGCTTTTGCGCGAGCTTGCGGTACTCGGCGGCAGCCGCGATCACGCGCCGCCGCTTGTAGCGCTCGCCGAAAGCGGGAAATTTCTGCAGCCGCGCCTCTGCGGGCCAGGGCGTGGCGCCGAATTTGTCCGAGAGCAGGCCCATCGCCAGCGGGGAATACGCGAGCAGCGGGATGCCCGTGCGCCGGCTCGCCTCGGCCAGGTCGCCGTCGAACAGTCGGTTAACGAGGCTGTAGCCGTTCTGCACCGAGGCGGGCGGCGGCAGGCCGTTCTCCTTCGCCACGCGCGTGAACTCGCACAGGCCCCAGGCGGTTTCGTTCGACAGGCCGTAGGCGCGGATCTTCCCCGCCTTGATCGCCGCCGCCATCGCCTCGACCTGCTCCAGGATCGGCGTCTCTTCGCGCTCCTTCGTGGGGTCGTACTGCCAGGCGCCGAAGGCGGGCACGTAGCGCTCGGGCCAGTGGATCTGGTAGAGGTCGATGCAATCTGTTTGCAGGCGCTTCAGGCTGTCGTCGATCGCCCAGGGCACCGTCTTCTTGTTGATGTTCGATTCGCCGTTGCGGATCCACTCGCGCCGCCCGGGGCCGGCGATTTTAGAGGCGATGACCAGGTTAGTGCGCTGCGCCCTGTTCTTCCCCAGCCAGCTGCCGAGGATCTTCTCGGTCGTGCCCTGCGTTTTCTGCGACGGCGGCACCGGGTACATCTCGGCGGTGTCGATGAAATTGATGCCGCGGCCGAGCGCCCACTCGATCTGCGCGTGCGCTTCGGCTTCGGAATTCTGCTCGCCCCAGGTCATGGTGCCGAGGCAGATGTCGCTCACCTGGATGCCGCTGGCACCAAGCCGGTTCAATTTCATGTCGCCGACGCCTCCTTCCAGAGCATGCGCACGCCGTAGCGCCTCAGCTCGCGGTCGCGCGACACCAGGATCATCGATTCGCACAATGCCTGCGCCACCAGCATTCGGTCGAACGGATCACCGTGGTGCCGCGGAAGCTCGGCGACCTGCGCCGTGTGCTGCAGCCTGATACTCAGCGGCTCCACGCCCACCGCCGGCAGCGCCTGCGCCAGCCCCTGCGCATCGAACTCGAGCTTGCCGAGCGCCACCTTGATCGAAATCTCCCAGGCGCTGGCAAGGCTGGCGTACACGCCGTTCTCCGCGGACCGGATGGCGCGGTGCGCCGCCGCAGGCAGCTTTTCCGGAGCCGTCAGATACCAGAGCAGCGCATGGGTATCGAGCAGCAATTTCAATCGCGGCCGCGCCCCTCGAAGTACGCGAGGATCTCCTCTGGCAGCGGGTCGTCCCAGCCTCTGTGGAACTTGATCTTGCCGCGCAGGATGCCGCCAAGCCGGCGCGTGCGCTTGGGCGCGTAGGCGACAAGCTTGGCCACCGCCTTGCCGTGGCGCGAGATGACGACCTCCTCGCCCGACTGCGCCCGGTCCACCAGTTCCGACAGGCGCGCCTTGGCGTCATGCAGCTGGACTTTTTCCATAGTTGGTCAGTTTAGACCATATTCCGGAACCCGTCATCCCTCCGGCAGCAGCTCGCGGATGAGCTTCAGCAGATCGAAGGGACTGTAGGGCTTCGCGAGGTAGGCTGTCGCGCCGGCCTCCTTCGCCTTCTGCTCGTCGCCGGCGAGCGCAAAAGAAGTAATGGTGATGATGGGGGTATTCGCGGTGGACGGATCGGCACGCAACCGGCGCGTGGCCTCAAAGCCGTTGAGTTTCGGCAACTGGATGTCCATGAGGATCAGGTCGGGGCGAATTTCCAGCGCCTTCGCCACGCCCGCCTCGCCGTCGTATGCCTCGACGAGCTGGTAGGCCGTGCGCTTCAGCAAGTCGCGCACGATCTTGCGGTTCATCTCGTTGTCTTCGACATAGAGAATGGTCTTCATGCCGCCCTTACCCGCAATGGCACTTCAAAGATGAACGCCGAACCCTTGCCCAGCTCGCTCTCGACCCAGATGCGCCCGCCGTGCATCTCGACGAATTTCTTGCTGATCGACAGGCCCAGGCCCGTGCCGCCGTACTCGCTCGCGATGGTGGCGTCGGTCTGCTTGAACTCGGTGAAGAGGCTCGCGATCTTGTCCGGCGGGATGCCGATGCCGGTGTCGGATACCTTGTACACCAGCAGCTCGCCCTTCGCCGCGACGGCAATCTCTACCCTCCCCGCCTTGGTGAACTTGAGCGAGTTTCCCGCCAGGTTCATGAGGCACTGCGTGATGCGGCCGCTGTCGCCGTAGGCGAGCGGCAGGTCGTTGGGAATATCGACGAGGAACTCCAGGCCCTTCTCCGCCGCGAGCGGCCGCAGCGTCGCGCGCACGCTTTCCACCGTGTCGTGCACCGAGTAGTCCTGCAAGGATAGTTCCATCCGCCCGGCTTCGATCTTGGCCAGGTCCAGCACGTTGTTGATGAGGCGCAGCAGGTGCTTGCCGCTGGTCTGGATGTCCTTCAGCGGCTCCTGCATGTCCGCAGGCACCTCGCCGTAGACCTGGCCGAGGATCATTTCGTTGAAGCCGAGGATCGCGTTCAGGGGCGTCCTCAGCTCGTGACTCATGCTGGCAAGGAACTGCGACTTGTGCTGGCTTGCCTCTTCAAGTTGCTTGCCCTTTTCCGCGATCTCGCGGAACAGGCGCGCGTTCTGGATCGCCAGCGCCGACTGCGTGGCGAAAGTCTTCAGCAGCTCCACCACCTCATGGGAGAAATGGCCGGGCGCCTTGCGGTTCACGGCCAGCGCGCCGATGATGTGGTCCTCGCGCCGCAGCGGCACCACCAGGAGCGCCCGGTAGCCCGCCTGCAGCAGGGAATCGCGCCGCGGGCTCTGGTAGCTCTCGTCGCGCATGTCGGCGATCTCGGTGGGCTCGCCCGTTTCGACCGCGTGACCGACCGTGCCCTCACCTTTTCGCATCGGCGTGGTTCGCAGCACCTCGACGATGTCAGCGGGCAGGTTTTGCGCCGCGCGCAGCTGGAACTCCTCGCTCTTTTCTTCGTACTCGTAGATCGAGCCGCCGTCCATGGCGGTCAACTGCACCGCGCGGGAGACGATCGTGCGCAGCACCGTATCGAGGTCCAGCGTCGAACTGATCGACTGGCCGACTTCGCCCAGCGCGGTGAGCTGCTCGACCGAGCGCGTGAGCGCCCCGGTGCGCGCCTCCAGCTCCTTGAACACGCGCACGTTCTCGATCGCGATCACCGCCTGCGCCGCGAAGGTGCGCAGCAGCGCGACCTGCTTCTCGCTCAATGGGCCCGGCCTCTCGCGCACCACGCTGATCGCGCCGATGGCCGTCTCGTCGCAGATCATCGGCGCGATGGTGATGGCGCGGTTGCCGCTGGCGAGAAAATTCTTCGCCCCCACGCCCATCGGGCCGTTCAACTCGGCTTCGGCGTCGGGGATGTCGACCATTCTGCAATCGATGATCGCCTGGCCGTGCATGTGATCGCGCGCGAGTGGAAACGGAAACCGTTTCCGCCAGGCCTCGGTCACGGCCGGATCCCCAGTCGCAATCGCGGCCGCGCGCACCTTGGCGCCCTCCGGAATCGCCACTGCCACCATCGCGTTCGGGAACAGCCTCAAACCCGCCTGCACAATGGCCTCGAACACCGGCTGCGTATTGGTCGGCGAGCTGCTGATGACCTGCAATATCTCCGCCGTCGCCGTCTGCTGCTCGAGCGACTCCTTGGTCTCGTTGAACAGGCGCACGTTCTCGATCGCGATCACCGCCTGGTCGGCGAAGGACTCGAGCAGCGCGCTTTCTTTCGGCAGGAAGCCGCCAAGCCGGCGCCGGAAGGCCTCGATGGCGCCGATGCAACGGCCCTCGCGCATCAATGGCACGGTTATCTGCGAATAGCTGTGGCCCCAGCGTTGTGCGTCCGTCAGCGCGGCCGGCGGTGTGTCGGGCCCGTCCAGCGTGTCGGCCAGACTGACCAGGCGCCCCTGGTTCAGCGCCCGCTCCAGCGTGCTGCCGGCCAGCGGCCGCGGAAAATGCACCGCCTCGCGCGCCATCAGCTCGGCGCGCCGCTCGTCCTGCTTGCCCGGCTCCGCGCCGCGCACCTGGCCGAAACGGTGATCGACCAGCCCCACGCGCCCGGCTTCGTCGATCAGTTGCACCTGCACGTAGTCGACGTCGGGAATCAGCCGATTGCAGCAGTCCAGGATGGCGGTGAACACCGGCGCGGTGTCCGACACCGACTCGCTGATCGAGCGCAGCACCTCGGCCGCCGCCTCCTGGCGCGCCAGCGCTTCCTTGGTCTCGTTGAACAGGCGCACGTTCTCGATCGCGATCACCGCTTGGTCGGCGAAATTCGCCAGCAGGGCTACCTGCGCATCCGTGAAGGCGTAGGGCGTCGTGCGCGACACCGACAGCGCGCCCACCGCCCTCTCGTCGCGCACCAGCGGCACCATGAGGGCCGCCTTGCGCCCCCTTGCAAGCAGGCCGGCTTTGTCAGCCTCGGTGATCGCCCGGGAATTCACGACGTCGTTGACCTTGAGTAGCTTGCGCCCGCGTATCACCGCAGCATACGGATGGTCGCTCTCGATCGGGACGCTGGTTGCGACCTTCGGATCGATTGTCGCCCCGCCGCGCACCACGGAAACCAAATGGCCGTCGCGAACTGTCCAGACGGTCGCGTCGAAATCCTTGAACATGCGCAAGGTGGTCGCCAGGATTGCCTGGAACACCGGCTGCGCGTCCGCCACCGACCGGGCTACGATGCGCAGCACCTCACTGCTGGCCGTCTGCCGCTCGAGCGCCTCCCTGGTCTCGTTGAACAGGCGCACGTTCTCGATCGCGATGACCGCCTGGTCGGCGAAGGTCTGCAGCAGCTCGATCTGCGATGGCGAGAAGGGCCGCACTTCCCGGCGCCAGGTCGTGATCACGCCGACGAGCGCGCCCTCGCGAAGCAACGGGACCGAAAGCGTGCTGCGAGTCTTTTCCCGCGCTACGCGGGCCGAAGGCTTGAAGCGCGGATCATTGAGGTAATCGGCGACGATCACCAGCTTGCGCTTGAGCGCAGCCAGCCTGGTCGGGGTTTCCTTGCTCGCCGGCGCCCGCATCTTCTGCAGGAACTTCGTGAACGCGGGCGTGGTGTTGTGCTGCGCCGCGCAAGTGAGGTCTTTGCCGTCGAACAGAAACAGCGCGGCGATGTTCGAATCGCACATGCGCGTCGTGCTTTCGAGGATCGCCTTGAACGTGGGCCTGAGGTCGGACGGCGAGCGGTTGATGACCTTCAGGATCGCTGCTGTCGCGGCCTGCTGGGCGCGTGCTTCCGCGAGCTGCTGCCTGAGCGCGGCGCCGCCGGTCCTGGCGGCCGCGGCAGGCACTTTGCGCGCGAGCGCCTTGCGCCGCATCTGCGGCGCGGTCCTGGATCCGCGTTTCCTATCCGTTGCCAGCTGCCGTCCCTCCCGGTTTCGACGCTGTCGGAGCTACTCGCGCTTCACTACGCAGCCGCCGGCTCGATTTCGCGCTTGATGCGCTTGGCGTTGGCGATCTCCGCGAGGCGAAGGTCGTAGGCCGCCTGCAGGTTGAGCCAGGAGCGGGCATCGCCGCCGAAATACCGCGCCAAACGCATTGCCGTGTCTGCAGTGATCCCCCGCCGCTCGCGCACGACGTCGTTCACGCGCGGTGCGGGCACGGCCAGCGCCTTCGCCAGCGCATTGGCGCTCAGACCGAGCGGCACCAGGTAGTCCTCCCGCAACACTTCGCCCGGATGCACGGGCCGCATGCGATTCTTGAGCATAGTCAATCTCCGTCAGTGGTAGCCCACGATCTCGACGTCTTCCGCTCCAGCCTCGCTCCAGCGAAAGCAGAGGCGAATATAACGCCTAACGTTAAATGGCAGGGCGGTACGCCGGCGCGGGTGTAGAGTTGCCGACCATGAGCCCGCTCATCCCGTTTCCTGACGGCGGCTACGCCTTCCTCGAGGGCGTGTACCCCTATTCCCAGGGCGTGGTGGCGCTGCCCGACTTCGCGATCGAGCGCGCGATCTTCAGCCAGCCGGTGCCCATGGCCGAGGGATTCCGCAGGATCGCCAGGTTCCTCGCGCTGCAGAACCGGCCGAAAACGGCGCTCTGCGCGGCCGAACTGCGCTCGCCGAAGCCGTTCAGCTTCGAGGGCTTCGTCGAATTCAACAAGGGCTACGTGTCGGTGCTGGAGCAGTGGCAGCTGTACCGGGACGGCAGGAATCCCGTGGCGCGCTCGAACGTGGCGCCAGAGGCCAACCCGCCCGCCGAGCCCTGCTTCTACGCGTTCTGCTACACGGTGCCTTCGATCCAGACCGGCTCCTTCGTCGTCGCCGGCAGCGGCGAATGGCCCGAGGGCGGGCGCTTTCCGGAGGATATCGTCGCGCGCGGCGACCTGTCGCCCGCAGGGCTACAGCAGAAGTCCGACTGGGTGCTCGCGACGATGGAATCGCGCATGAAGCAACTCGGCACTGGCTGGAAACACGCCACCGTCAGCCAGGTCTATTCGGTGCACGACCTCCATGCCCTGATGCCGAGAATCGAGCAGCGCATCAAGCCCAGCACCATCACGCGTCATTACTGCCGGCCGCCGATCGCCGAACTCGAATTCGAGATGGATGTCAGAGGCGTATACCTGCAGCGCGTAATCTAGCGCGCGGCGGGCCCGCGCTTGTTCAAGGCCTCGAGCGCCGTGCCGAGGATTCCCTTCGGCAGGTAGATGATGAACAGCACCAGCATCAGGCCGTAGACCGCGAGGTCGAGCGCCGGGAACTGCTTGAAGGCGTCGCCGAGCGCGAGGCGCAGCCCCTCGGCGAGCAGCAGCGTGAATACCGCGCCCACGGTCGGCCCGAGCATCACGTACATGCCGCCCGCGATGACGCCGAACACCATCTGCAGGCTGATGCCGATGCCGGACACGGTTTCGGGGTTGATGTAGAGCTGGTACTGCGCGTAGAGCACGCCGCCCAGGCTCGTCATCACCGCGGAGATCAGCGTGACGAAAAGCTTCGAGCGCGTGACGTTGATGCCGATCGAGGCGGCGGCTTCCTCCTCGTGGCTGATCGCCTCGAGCGCAAGCCGCGTCATGCCGCGGTCCACTTTCGCCCAGACCCAGAGGCCGGCGAGCCAGACCACGAGGATGGCGTAGAACCAGACCACCTTGTCGGAGAACTGCAGCGCGCCGAGCGACCAGGCGTTGCCCTGGGCGAGCGCGGTGTTGGGCGTGGCGCCGAGCGAGCCGCCGGTCTGATCGCGCAGCGCGACGATGATGAGGCGCGTGACTTCCGACAAGGCGAGCGTCACCAGCGCGAAATAGTGGCCGACGATCTTGAAGCGGAAGCACGGCAGGCCAATGATCACCGCGACCAGCGCCGACACGATGACCCCGGCGATCGCGCCGATCCACGGCGAGACGCCGAAATGGTTCCACAGCATCACCACCGAGTAGGCGCCGATACCGAGGAAGGCACCGTGGCCGAAGCTCACCAGCCCGAGGCGCCCCATGATCGACCAGCTGGTGTACACGTAGCCCCACAAGAGGCACATGATCACCAGGTGCAGCGGATAATTGCCCAGGCCGTAGAAAGGCGTTCCGGCGAGCAGCGCGAGCAGCGCGAGCAGGAGAATTTTCATCTCATTTCCCGCCGAGGATGCCCTGCGGGCGCCAGAACATCACCGCGATGAAGAACACAAACGCGATCACGTAGCCCCATTCGATGGCGAGGACGAAGCCGCCCACCGAGATGAACTGGGCGAAGATGAACGCGGCGATGAGTCCCCCGAGCATATTGCCCAGGCCCCCGAGCACACAGATGAGGAAGGTGATCGGGCCGAACGAGAGGCCGATCGCGGGGTGGATGTCGTATTGCAGCACCAGCAGGCACGCGCTGAGTCCCGCAAGCGAGCCGCCCAGCGCCGAGGTGACGACGAAGATGCGCCCCGGGTTCACCCCGACCAGCGGCATGATTTCGCGGTCCTGGCTGATGGCGCGAATCGCGGTGCCGATGTAAGTGCGCGTGAGGAACAGGTAAGTCGCCGCGACGCCCGCGACCGCCACCACGAAAGCGATGATGCGCGGCATCGAGAACGACATCTCGCCGATTGCGACGGGCGGCAGCTTCACGCCGAGGTTCTTGAATTCGATGCCGAAGGCGAGCGTGGCGGCCGCCTGCAGAAAGAACAGCACCCCGCCGGTCACCAGCAGCTGGTTGATCGGCTCGGCGCTGAGCACCGGCCGGATGATGAACTGATGCATCAGCGCACCCAGCAGCGCGACAATGGCAATGCCGGCGGCCATCGCGGCCAGCAGCGGCCAGCCCTGCTGCACGTGCAGCGCGTACACCGCGTACATGCCGATCATGATCATCTCGGCGTAGCAGATCCAGACCACGTCGATGACGCCGAAGATCAGGTTCAGGCCGAGCGACAGGAGCGCCAGCAGGCCGCCCAGCAGGATGCCGTTCAGCACCGCTTCGAGAAGGAAGATGTCGAAGACTTCCATCTATATTCCCAGATAGGCCTTGCGGATCTCAGCCGAAGCGAGCAGTTCGGCCGCGGTGCCGCTTGACTTGATGCGCCCGGTCTCGAGCAGGTAGGCGCGGTCCACCACCTTCAACACCTGGCGGATGTTCTGCTCGACGATCAGCACGGTGTAGCCCTCGGCGCAGATGCGCTTCACCATCTGCATGATCGACTGCACCACCACCGGCGCGAGCCCCGCCGAGGGCTCATCGAGCAGCAGCAGCTTGGGGCCCGACATCAGCGCGCGGCCGATCGCGCACATCTGCTGCTCGCCGCCCGAAAGCGTGCCGGCCAGCTGATTGCGCCGCTCTTCCAGCCGCGGGAACAGATCGAAGACGAATTTCCTTTTCTCCGGGAATCGTGTTCTGGAAGAAACTGGGAACGAACCCATCTTCAGGTTCTCCTCGACCGTCAACCGGGGGAAAAGCCGCCGGTTCTCCGGCACGTGCGCGATGCCGGTGGCGATCACCTTGTGCGGCGCCACCTGCCTGAGCGAGCGGCCCTCCATGGTCACTTCGCCGCCCGTGAGGTCGATCAGCTTCGAAATCGCGCGCAGGAGCGTGGTCTTGCCCGCGCCGTTGGGCCCGATCACCGCGACCGATTCGCCTGCCTTCACTTCCAGGCTGACGCCGAACAACGCCCGAAAGGAGCCGTAGCCGGCCGAGACATTGCTGATCGAAAGCATCAGGCCGTCCTGTCCGCCACGGTCTTCTGCACGTCGGCGGCATCCGTGCCGAGGTACACCTCGATCACCTTCGGGTCGTGCGCCACCTCGGCGGGCTTGCCCTGCGCGATCACCTCGCCGTGATCCAGCACGATGAGCCGGTCCACCACGCGCATCAGCACGCCCATGATGTGCTCGACCCAGATGATGGTGATGCCCCTCTCACGCCGGATCATGGCCAGCATGTCGGCCGCCTGCTCCATCTCGGCGTGGTCCAGGCCGCCGAGCGATTCATCGGCCAGCAATATCTTCGGCTGGGTCGCCAGCGCGCGCGCCAGTTCGAGCTTCTTCAGGCCCGCGGCGCCCAGGCCATCGACGCGGACGCTTTCTTCGATCGGCAAGCCGACGAGATTCAGGGATTCTCCTGCGATCTGATGCGCTTTTGCCCTTGAAGGCCGTTCCAGCTGGCCATAAAAGGCCGCCAGGGCGACATTTTCAACCAGGGAAAGCTTGCGGAACGGTCGTGGAATCTGGAAGGTGCGCGCGATGCCGCGATGGCAGATCGACGCGGGCAGCAGCCCGCCGATCTCCTCGCCCTTCAAGCGCACCGAGCCGGCCGAGGGTGCGTGCAGCCCCGCGATCAGGTTGAAGGTGGTGCTCTTGCCGGAGCCGTTGGGGCCGATCAGGCCGAGAATCTCGCCCTCCGTGAGGGAGAACGAGACCTCGGAGACCGCTGTGAATCCGCCGAACCGCTTGGTCAGGCCTTGGACTTCTAGCACTTCCTGTTACTGCGCGTAAGGATGGCCCTTGGGGAAAGGGAATATCGGATCGGTGGTGCGGATCGCCTTCGGCCACGCGATATAGGTGCGGCCATTCACATACTGCATCACCACCGGTGAAGAGCGCTCGTTCTGGCCGGCCATCGGCGTGCCCGGCGCGAAGAACTTCACGCCATAGCCCTGGATCGTACCGCCCACCGGAATATCCGTTTCGAGCGACGCCTTGCGCAGCGCCTCCGCGTCGATGCCGCCGTGCTTCCTGATGGCGCGCGGCAGCACGTCGGTGAACAGGATCCACGACTGGTTGAAGCCCATCGAGGCGTGCGGCGGCACCTCGGCGGGGCCCTTGACCGCCTGGTAGCGCTTGACCATTTCCTTGGTCAGGTCGCCCATACCCGGTTTCAGCGTCTTCGGATCGAGCAGCTGCGCCGCCACCGGGTCGACGTTGAAAAAGTAGTTCACGTCGGCGCCGAAGGTCTCCGTCAGCTTGCCGATCTGGCCGTAGCCGGCGCCGTGGCCGATGATGCCCTTGAACTTCAGGCCCTGCTCGCGCGACTGGCGCAGGAACAGAGTGATGTCCGGGTTGTAGCCGGTGTGCAGCAGGATGTCGGCGCGCGCGCGCTTCAACTTGGTCACCAGGCTCGAGAGGTCGGGCGAGGTTGCGGCGTAGCCCTCTTTCAGCACCACTTCCATGCCAAGCGACTTGCACTTGGACTCGTTGCCCATCGCCACGCCGGCGCCGTAGGGGCCGTCCTCGTAGATGATCGCCACCTTGACCTTCTTCGGGTCCATGCCGAGCTTTTCCTTCGCGTTCTCCGCGATGTAGGAGCAGGAGGCCTCGCCGAACTGGTCGGAGTGCACCTGCGGGCGGAACACGTAGGACAGTTTCTTGTCCTTGAACACCGCCGAGGCGACGCAGACGTTGGCCCACATGAATTTCTTGCTTGCATCGGCGCGCTGCGCCATCGGCACGCAATGCGCCGAGGAGTACACGCCCATGATCAGGTTGACCTTCTCCTGGTCGAGCAGCCGGGTCATCTCGTTGATCGCGACCTCGGTCTTGGACTGCGCGTCGGCGTAGATCGGCACGATCTTGTAGCCCTCGACGCCGCCCTTTTCGTTCAGCATGTCGATGGCGATCTTGGTGCCGAGGCCCGCGGCCTCCGAACCGCCGGCCGCGAAAGCGCCGGTGTAGTCGTAGATCACCCCGACCTTGATTTCCTTTTGCTGGGCCTGGACGGCCGAAATACCAAGCGCTGCGAGAACGGCCGCAGCGAAGATTTTGCGTTGCATCATGATGTCCTTCCTCCTAGATTCGAGTGTATCAGGTCGGCCGCCTTCTCCGCGATGGCGATGACCGCCGCGTTGGTGTTGCCCGAGACCACCGCCGGCATCACCGAGGCGTCCACCAGGCGCAAGCCTTCGAGGCCCTTCACGCGCAGATGCGAATCCACCACCGCATCCGGACCGGTGCCCATTTTCGCGCTGCAGGTCGGGTGGTAGATGGTGGTGCCGGCCTCGCGCAGGTAGCCCAGCCATTCGTCGTCCGTCTGCACCCGCGCCCCCGGCAGGTATTCGGCGGCGATGTAGGGCCGGATCGCGGGCTGCTCGAGGATGCGGCGCAGCAGGCGCATGCCGTCCACCATGGTGCGCCGGTCGAGCTCGGTATCGAGGTAGTTGTAGCGGATCGCGGGCGCCGCGCGCGGATCGCTCGAGCGGATGCGCACCGAGCCGCGCGAGCTCGGGCGCAGCTGGCAGATCGAGGCGGTGAAGCCGGAAAACGGGTGCAGCTTCTCGCCCATGCGATCGAGGCTGAAGGTCAAGAAATGCGTCTGCACGTCGGGGCGCTTCAACTCCGGCCGGGTGCGCCAGAAACCGCCCGCGTAACCCGCGCTCACCGCGAGCGGGCCCTTGCGCAAGAGCGCATAGCGCAACCCCATGCGCGCCATGCGCCACCAGCTTTGCATGTCATCGTTGAGCGTGATCGCTCGCGTGCACTTCAACGCGATGCGCGCCTGGAAATGGTCCTGCAGGTGCTCGCCGACGTGGGGTTGATCGAGCACGAGCGGGACGCCGTGCTCGGCGAGCAGCGCAGCCGGCCCCACGCCGGAGAGCTGCAGGATCTGCGGCGTGTTGATGGCGCCGCCGCAGAGAATGACTTCTCGGTTCGCTTTAGCTTGAAGGCTTGCTTCGCCTTTCACGTACTCGATTCCGCAAGCTCTCATGCCGGAAAACAAAACCCGTGACACAAGAGCATCCGTTTCAACCGTCAGGTTCTCCCGGCCTGCCACCGGCCTCAGGTACCCAACTGCCGTCGAACAGCGCCGGCCGTTGCGCGCGGTGAGCTGCTGGTAGCCCGCGCCCTCCTGCTCCGCGCCGTTGAAATCCGGGTTGCGCGGGTGGCCAGCCTGCACCGCGGCTTCGATGAAGGCGTCGCACAGTTCGTGCGGCTCGCTCTGGTCCGAGACCGCGAGCGGGCCGCCCCGGCCGTGCAGCGGATCGGCGTCCAGCCCCTGCCCCACCTGGTCCTCGGACTTCTTGAAGTAGGGCAGCAGCTCGCCGAAGGACCAGCCAGGGGTTTCCCAGTCGTCGAAATCCTCGGGCTGGCCGCGCGTGTAAACGAGGCCGTTGATCGACGAGGAACCGCCCAGCACCTTGCCGCGGGGCGTAAAGATTTTGCGCCCGTTCAGTTGCGGCTCGGGCTCGGAGAAGTAGCTCCAGTTGACGGAGGGTTTCTTGAACAGCTTGCCGTAGCCCAGCGGAATGTGGATCCAGGGATCGGTGTCGCGCGGGCCGGCTTCGAGCAGCAGAACCGTGGTGCTTGCATCCGCCGAGAGGCGGTTTGCCAGCACGCAACCCGCAGAGCCCGCCCCGACGATGATGTAGTCGTAGCTTGCGCTCATCGCGGCGGCTGGATGTGCAGGCCGCCATCGACGAAGATGGTTTCGCCGGTGACCTGGCGCGCGCCCTCGATCAGCCAGGCGATGGTTTCGGCGAGGTCTTCCGGCCGCGCGTAATCCTTGAGCGGCACCATGGCCGAGTAGTGCTCGGCCGCCTTGTTCGCGCCCGCCATGCCAAGCGCGTTGTGCTGCCAGGGTGTGTCCACGTAGCCGGGGCAGACCGCATTCACGCGCACCTCGGGCCCGAGCACGCGCGCCAGGGAGTAGGTCATCGAATTGAGCGCCGATTTCGAGGCCGCGTAGGCGATCGACGAACCCGTGCCGAGCAAGGAGGCGACCGAGGAGACGTTGACGATCGCGCCCTTCGCCGCCTTGAGCGCCGGTGCGCAGGCGCGCGTCATCTGGAACGGCCCGACCACGTTGAGGCTGTAGATGCGCAGGAAATCATCGGCCGAGAGGCCATCGAGGTCGGCGTGCTTGACGAACTTGGTGGTGCCGGCGTTGTTCACCAGCGCATCGATGCGGCCCCACTTGTCGAGCGCCGCCCGCGCGAGCTTGCGGCACTGGGCGTCGTCGCTCACGTCGGCCTGGACGAGGAGCGCGTCCTTGCACTTCGCGGCGACTTTCTCCGCCTGTTCCTTGCTTTTCGAGTAATTTATCAATACGGAAAAACCTCGTCGAGAGAGTTCAATGGCCGTCGCAGCTCCGATGCCTGATGCGGATCCGGTAATGATTGCGGTTTTTTTCATACGGTCGCCACGGGAGTTGCGGGTGAACCTACGGCACCCGGCAGCCTGAGCGGCGGGGCGGTGAGGAGGAAACGGTTGCGCTTGTGCTCGCGCAGCCAGTTGGCGAGCGGCGTGAAATACCACAGCTCACCCAGGTGGATGCCGTTCTTGAACAGGCAATGCTGGTGCAGCGGCAGCATGGCGTGCGTGGTGTCTTTCCACGGCTTGACGCTGAAGAGCTCCACCGCGTAGTTGTCGGCGGCCAGCACCGAGAGCCCGGAATCGGAAATCCACTGCAGCAGCCTGTCGTCGCGCCCATCGAGCCCGGTGCAGGTGTGGTGCAGGGCCTCGGGCGTCGGGTTTTTCTTGAACTCCATCACCATCTCGGCGAAGCCGGTGTGCAGGCAGACGATATCGCCGCGCTCGATTTCGACCTTGTCTTTCTCGAGTATTTTCTGCAGGGCGTCGTAACCGACCGCCTCGCGCTTTCTGCCATAGTGCGCATGCAGGTCGATCATCACGCCGCGCCCCTGCGCGCCGTGCTCGGCCAGGTTCTGGATGCCGAGCGCCTCGGCGCGGCTGCCTTCGAACTTCGCCCACGATTCTGCACTTGCATTTTCTTTTGCAGGAATTACATCAACCCCCGCTCGGTAGCCATTGTAAAAAACCGGCTCCGGCTTGCCATCGCCGTCGGCATCGAACAGGCTGCCGACGTGGGCGAAGGAATCCCACTGCGTCGAATACTGCAGCGTGAGCAGCACCTGGTCGTCGCAGACGACGTCGGTCTGCATGGGATTGTCCTGGCGCACCTCGTAGGCGAAATTCTGCCTGCCGTCGCGGTGCGTGGCGGCGATACGCGGCGGGTGGCGGCGCGCATTGAGCACATTGCCGCCCGGGTAGTCGAGCGGCAGCGAAAGCACGAACGTGATCCCCTCCTTCACCTCCGCCACGCCCTGCAGCACTTTCTCGCGCGTGACGTAATTCATCCGTCCGCGCTGGTCGTCGGGGCCGAACTCGCCCCAATTGGAGCCCGGGGGTTTATTTTTCCATCGCTTGTTCATCAGAAATAGTGCCTGCCAATGGATTCGGCGACGCACACCGGTTTATCCCCGCCCTCACGCTCGAAGGTCACGGCCCAGGTCGTTTGCACGCCGTTGCCCTCGATCTACTCGAACTTGGCGAGGACGAAGCGCGCGCGGATCCGGCAACCGGCGGGAACGGGCGAGGTGAAGCGCACCTTGTTCAGGCCGTAGTTGACGCCCATTTTCCGGTCGGCGAATTCGAAGGTGGATTCGGAGAGCTTGGGCAGCATCGACAGCGTGAGGAAGCCGTGCGCGATGGTGCCGCCGAAGGGCGAATCCCTGGCGCGCTTCGGATCGACGTGGATCCACTGGAAATCCTCGGTCGCCTTGGCGAAGAGGTCGATGCGCTCCTGCGGCATCTCCACCCAGGGCGAGATGCCGACCTCCTGGCCGATTTTCGACTCCAGCTCCCGAAGCTTGATCGCGGTCTTAGCCATGCCCCTCCCCGACGAATTTTTCCATTTCTCTGCACACCAGTTCCGGCTTCTCGCGCACGATCCAGTGCGAGGCGTCGGGCGCGCGCACGACCTTCATGTCGGGCACGAACTTCTCGAGTCCCTCGAGGCAGCCCGTGAGCAGCGCCGTGTCGCGCTCCCCCCAGAGCAGCAGCGTCGGCACCCGCACCATGAAATCCGCAGGTTTGAACTGCAGCTTTTTTGCCCCCGGATCATCCGCGGTGGGCGGATAAAGCGGCGAGGCGCGGTAATAGTTGAGGCCGCCAGTGAGCGCGCCGGGTTGCGACCAGGCCTGCACCAGCTCCGCGCGCCAGGCCTCGTCGAGGTGGCCCAGGGCGCCGAGCAGGCGCGCGTAGCCGTTCTCCGAAAGCACGCGCTCGGCCTTCGCCAGGCGAAACAGGTTCATGTACTCGCTCGCCTTCTGCTGCGCCGGATTGTTGGCAAGCTCGCGCCAGAAGACGTACGGATGCGGCGAATTGATCATCACCAGGCGCTGCAGCCGGTCCGCGTGCGCGATCACCACCGCCCAGGCGACCGCGCCGCCCCAGTCGTGCGCCACCAGGACGAATTTGGTCTTGCTGTAGTGCGCGCCCAGGGCCAGCACATCGGCCATCAGGTGCCTGGCCTTGTAGGCGTCGACACCCGGGGGCTTGTCGGAGAGGTTGTAGCCGCGCAGGTCGGGCGCGACGCATAGCCAGCCGCGCGCGGCGAAGTGCGCCATCGGCCTGCGCCACGCCGCCCAGAATTCCGGGAAGCCGTGCAGGAACAGCATCAGCGGCCGGCCGGCCTCGCCCGCTACGGCGCAATGCAGCTTCACCCCGCCACAGTCGACGGCTTCGTGGCGGATGGTGACGCCCAGCGCGCCGTTCAGCGGGACGCCTCTTTCAGGATCTTCTCGATCAGCCCCTGCATTTCACTGCGCCGCGCTGCGGCACCGGCCGGATCGAGCTTGTTCATCTGCTCCGAAAGCGCGCTATAGGCCTCGAGCTGCTTCTGCAGCGCCTGCGGGCCGCGCTCGCCCACGGGTTTCGCGAGCTGCTGCAGTAGCTGCTTGCGCTGCGCTTCGAACCCCTCCAGGCGCCGCACGCCTTCCTGCGCAGCGCCGGCGGCCTCCGAGCCGCCGCTCTTATCGCTCCCCGCGGGGATGAGTTCGACTTTCGGCGCGCGGCGCTGCTTCGCCTCGTCGCCAAACCAGGGCGGCGGATAGCTGGAGAATTTCACCGAACCGGTTTCCGGATCCACCCAGCGGTACAGATCCGCCTGGGCAATCGAACTCCAGGCTGCGCTCAAACCAAGAATGAAAAGAAACTTCATCGCAAAACCTTCCCCCTCGTCAGGCACTCCTGCACCCCGCCGGCCACCGCCGCGGCAATCCGGGCGCGTACGGCCGGATCGCGCATCCGCCGCTCTTCTTCGCGGTTGACGATCACCCCCGCCTCCACCAGCACCGAGGCCATCCTTGCGCTGCGCCCAACCGCGAGGTTGTCGTAGTAGTGCACGCCGTTCGCCTCATCCGCGAAGGGCCGGGACTCCCCCAGCTCCGCGTCCGCATGGTAGCGCGAGGCCTTGAAGTCTTTCCCTCTAAGTGCCTTTCCAATCGATGAAGCGCAAGCAAGACTCCTGTCCACGTGCGGATTATCTCTTGAAATAAACAGCGAAAACCCCGAAAACTCGTCCGCCCGGGGCAACAGCCGCTGTTTGACCGAATCGTGGTGGATCGAGACGAACAGGTCCGCGCCCTGCGCGTCGCGCGTGCGGTGGTGCAGCATCGCATAGTCGCCGCGCTCGCCAATAAGACGGACTTTTATTTGAAATTGTTCTAATTCTTTTTTTATTTCAAAAGCCAGAGCACGATTAAATTCAAATTCTGGCACGCCACTGGCCGATATCACGCCGAGCGCCGCGGCGTAGTGGCCCACGTCCACCGCGACCTCCACTGCGCCGGCCGCTAGCGCGATCGTCATTCCCGCGCACGCGGTCGCGATCGACTGCGGCCGCGCCTGGACAGGCTCCGGCTCTTGTGATACGTTCATGTCTCACGCCATGGCATCGACAGCTTCCGTTCGCGACCTGCGCAACCGCTTTCCGAGGGTGAGAAAGCTCGTCGAATCCCAGGGCGAGGTGCTGCTCACCGATCGCGGCGTGCCCCGGTTTCGCCTGACGCTCTATTCCGGGGCCCGGGTTGGCGGCGCGCCCGCGCCGAAAGACTACCTGGCGCGCATGAAGCGGCTGCAGCCGCGTCCGATGAGCAGGGCGGCTGCCGGCGCGCTCGACGAGGAGAACCGTGGCGGGCGGTGAGGCGACGTACGTCGATCCCAGCGCCCTCCTGAAGCTCTACCTGCATCAGCCCGAGTCGGCCGCCATGAATGCATGGCGGGCGCGGATCCGGGCCCCGCTTGCCGTCACGCACCATGGCCGCGCAGAAATCGTGAACGGCATCTGTCTGGCGGCCTTTCGCGGGACGATCAGCGCCGAGGCCGCGAGGGACGCGCTGGCGTCGTTCGACGAGGACCTTGCGACCGGGCGCTACGCGCTGGCTGACCTCCTTTGGCGAGCCGCGCTTCAGCGCGCAGCGGAGCTCAGCCGCAAGTACACCCCGTCGCTGGGATGCCGCACGCTCGACGTGCTGCATGTCGCCAGCGCGCTGGAGCTTGGCAAGCCGCGATTCCTGACCTTCGACTCGCGGCAGCGCGAGCTCGCGCGCTGCGCCGGGCTGCGGCTCGCCGGACTTCCCAGACCCGGCGCCGGCCACCGTCAGTGAACGGTCCGTGTGCGCAAGACCGGCAAAATCCGCGCCGAGCCCTTCGAGGAGCGTCCGCCGCCCCATCTTTAGAACTTCGAGAAATCGGGCTTGCGCTTCTCGAAAAATGCGCTCATGGCTTCTTTCGCCTCGCCCGATTGCAGGCGCTCGGCGAAGATGCGCCCCTCCTCCTGCATCTGGGACGCGATCGCCGCGCCGAGCTGGCGCTTCATGAGTTGCTTGGTGAGGCGCACCGAGGCGGGCGGCAGCGCTGCGACGGCAATAGCAGCAGCGCGCGCGTGCTCGAGCAATTTTTCCTCTGCGACGATTTCGGTGACAAATCCGGCAGCGAGCGCTTTCTCCGCGCTGAACGGCTGGCCGAGCATGAGCAGTTCGGCGGCGCGCTGGTAGCCGGCGATCATCGGCAGCAAGAGGCTCGAAGCGGCTTCGGGCACGAGACCCAGCGGCACGAAGGGCATCTGGAAGCGCGCCTTGGGAGAGGCGTAGACGAGGTCGCAGTGCAACAGCATCGTGGTGCCAATGCCGACCGCGGGGCCGCCGACAGCCGCGATGAGCGGCTTCGCCACCTTGGGCAGCCCGCTGATGAAGTCGAATGAAGCGGCAGGGCCGGCGTGCGGATCGCGATTCAGGAAATCCTTCAGGTCGTTGCCCGCCGTGAAGCAGTCCTTCGTGCCGTGGATCAGGATCGCGCGCACCTGGGGGTCCGCGTCCGCGCCGGCCAGCGCCTGCGACATCGCGCGGTACATGTCCTGCGTCAGCGCGTTCTTTTTATCGAGCCGCGCGATCTCGATGCTGGTGACGCGCTCCCGCGTTTCGGTCTTGATCATGCGG